>JBDKJC010000478.1:0-3956 GCA_039796815.1 Cyanobacteriota bacterium
GCTCTGTCTAAATCCTCTTCAACTTCCCTTTTACTGCTAGTTCGATCGTAACTGCGATCGCAAACAAACTGGACATTTTGATTGGATGTGTTTTGTTTTACAGTTTGTTTCTTCGACTCAGTAGGATTGTTAGTTGTACATCCATAAACTAGTGTATTCAATACGCTGAAAATAATGAATGTAGTTAATATTTCGGCTTTCATAAGAGAAAGTGTGAGGTTTTGATAGTTGTAACCATACTACACGTTCAGCATTTAACTTCAAATAAATTACCTTTACTCGAAAATGATCCGAGGTTTAGTAGTTGAATGTGCGTTATTTTAAAGAAGAAGATCGAGATACTTACTCTTACTTTAAATGAGCTTATTTAACCTGCAAGCACCTTTTGAACCAGGGGGAGATCAGCCAGAAGCGATCGCCCAATTAACCGAGTCACTACAGCAAGGAAATCGTTTTCAAACTCTTTTAGGGGCGACAGGTACGGGTAAGACTTTTTCGGTAGCTAATTTAATTAATAATGTGCAAAAGCCAACTTTGGTCTTGGCGCACAATAAAACCCTGGCAGCGCAGTTGTGTAATGAGTTGCGGTTATTTTTTCCAGATAATGCGGTGGAATATTTTGTCAGTTATTACGACTACTATCAGCCAGAAGCGTATATTCCCGTCAGCGATACTTATATAGAGAAGACGGCTTCGATTAATGATGAGATTGATATGTTGCGTCATTCGGCAACGCGATCGCTTTTTGAACGCAAGGATGTAATTGTTGTCGCTTCCATTAGCTGTATTTATGGTTTGGGAATGCCTGCGGAGTATCTCAAGGCAGCCGTACCGCTTAAATTGGGCATGGAAGTCAATCAGCGGGAATTATTGCGCGATTTAGTTACAGTCCAGTATTCTCGTAACGATATTGAACTGGAACGGGGGAGGTTTCGAGTTAAGGGAGATGTCTTAGAAATTGTTCCCGCTTATGAAGATCGAGTGATTCGGGTGGAGTTTTTTGGGGATGAAATCGAAGCCATCCGTTATGTCGATCCTGTGACGGGAGAGATTCTAAAAAGTATGAACGGCGTGAGTATTTATCCCGCCCGACACTTTGTTACCCCCAAAGAAAGATTAGCAGCAGCCTGTTTAAATATTCGGCAGGAATTAGAAGGGCGTTTAATTGAATTAGAAAGTGAAAATAAGCTATTAGAAGCCCAAAGACTAGAACAGCGCTGTCGTTACGATCTAGAGTTATTACAGGAAGTTGGTTATTGCAACGGCGTAGAAAACTATTCTCGACATTTAGCAGGGAAAGAACCAGGCGCACCACCAGAATGCTTAGTCGATTATTTTCCCGATGATTGGTTGCTGGTAATTGATGAATCCCACGTTAGCGTACCTCAATTGCGGGGCATGTATAATGGCGATCGCGCCAGAAAGAAAGTTTTAATTGAACATGGCTTTAGATTGCCTTCCGCTGCGGATAATCGCCCTTTAAAAGCCGATGAATTTTGGCAGAAAGTTAACCAGTGTGTTTTTGTTTCTGCCACTCCTGCTAAATGGGAGTTGGAACAGTCGGGAGATAATGTAGCCCAGCAAATTATTCGCCCTACAGGAGTAATCGATCCTGAAATCTTGGTTCGCCCCACGGAAGGACAGGTAGATGATTTATATGGCGAAATTCGGGAACGAATTGCCAAGGGGGAAAGGGTATTAGTTACCACCTTAACTAAGAAGATGTCGGAAGACTTGAGTGAATATTTTGCCGAACGAGATCTTAAGGTGCAGTATCTCCATTCGGAAATTAAATCGATTGAACGGATTGAAATCTTGCAGTCTTTACGTCGAGGGGAGGTAGATGTACTGATTGGGGTAAACCTCTTGCGGGAAGGTTTAGACTTACCCGAAGTATCTTTAGTCGCCATCCTAGATGCTGATAAAGAAGGCTTTTTACGCTCCGAAAGTTCAATTATTCAAACCATTGGTCGAGCAGCCCGACACGTTGAAGGACAGGCAATTTTGTATGCCGATAACCTGACTAACAGTATGGCAAAGGCAATTGAAGAAACCGAAAGAAGACGTAATATTCAGATCGCTTATAATAAACGCCACAATATTACCCCCAAGCCGATTGTCAAAAACGAAGAGAATTCCATCCTGGCTTATCTCGATATCTCTCGCCGTTTAAACTCCGAACAACTAGAAGAAGTTTACGAAAAATCTTACGATCTGCCTCTGGAAAAAATTCCTGACTTAATTGAACAGCTAGAAGCCAAAATGAAAGAAGCAGCGAAAAACCTAGAGTTTGAGGAAGCTGCTAAATATCGCGATCGCATTTTGAAATTACGGGACAAGTTATTGGGGAGAAGTAATAAGCAATAGTTTATCAATCTAATAAGGCAAAATAAGCAGCTATATTCTTTGAATTTTTTTCAGCGATCGCTATTATCTCGTGATTTAATGGAGAAAAAAAAGCTATAAGCTGTAAACTCATAGCTATTTTGGGTAATTAATGTTCTTAACCAGAACGGGGGTTATTTAGCCGCAACGGACTGTTGAACTGTTTTCAATACGCGCGCTTCTAATTCTTGAGGTAGCGGAATATAACCTAGTTGGGCAGCATATCGATCGCCATCATTTAAAGCCCAGTTGATAAATCCTTGGAGCGCTTGAGCTGTATTGGGATCTTTGTATTCTGGATAGAGCAACAACCAAGTCATTCCCGCAATCGGATAAGCTTGGGGATTAGCAGGATCGGCAACTGTTAGGGCGAAATCCTCGGGAATTGTAGTTCCTTCAAAAACTAAGGATGCAGCCTCAGGAGAAGGGGCAATTATGTTACCAGATTTGTTTTCGATCGCTGCTGAGGTCATGCCATTTTCGTTAGCATACGCATATTCTATATAGCCAATTCCACCTTCGGTTTGAGCTACTTGAGCAGCAATTCCTTCATTACCCTTAGCACCAACACCAGTAGGCCATTCTACGGTTTTATCTGCACCACCCTGCCAATTAGGACAGGCAGCTTGCAGGTGACTGGTAAACAAAAACGTTGTGCCACTACCGTCAGAGCGATGAATCCAAGAAATCGGCGTATCAGGTAAAGTTGCGTTGGGATTAGCTTGAGCGATCGCGGGATCGTTCCATTGCGTGATTTCGCCATTGGCAATGCCACAATAAGTTGTGCGAGGCAACTCTAGATTATCTACTCCTGGCAAGTTGTAGGCAAAAACCACACTTCCAGCAGTCATCGGGACTTGAATTGGCTCTTGACCGTAAGTTGATTTAAAGGTAGCGCGCTCTTCGTCTGACAAAGGTTTATCGGAAGCACCAAAGTCCACTGTTCCTTGAATATACTGCTCAACACCAGCACCACTACCTACGGACTGATAGCTAATTTCAACTCCAGGATTTTGCTTGTTATATTCGGTAAACCAGCCTTGATAAAGCGGAGCAGGAAAAGATGCTCCTGCTCCAGTTAAGCTAGCTTCTAGTCCAGTATCTTGAGCGTTAGCTGGCGAACTATTAGTTAAATTGATGCTTTGAGAAATTAATATTAAAGATAAAGCGGAAACTGCCGTCAAACAGAATCTTCGAGTAATTTTAGATGTCATTATAATCTAGAGATTTTTTAAGGTTCTTTTTCTCAAGATCAAAGAATATGTTACCTAGGTAAAGGGAAATTTAAGCTTTGATTATAATTATTGCTCTAAAATTGTAGTTAATTTAAATAGTTAATTTAAACTAGAACAAATTTGCCATAGTCGAATAATTCCCGACTCGTCACAACCGCCGATTGTTTGACCATCAGGGGCAAAGGCGATCGCCCTTGTTTGCCAATGAGGAGTAGCAATAGCAGCGATTTCCACCTTAGTGGCCACACCCCAAAGTCTAATAGTTTGGTCGATACTGCCACTGGCTAGAGTATTGCCATCGGGGCTAAAGGAGATCGCGCCAATGCCCTGTTTGTG
>JBDKJC010000479.1:0-3944 GCA_039796815.1 Cyanobacteriota bacterium
AGCATATTTTACTAATTGATTACGAAGATTCTTTTGTTCATACCTTAGCCAACTATATCCGCCAAACAGGTGCAACAGTAACTACCGTGCGTCATGGTTTGAGCCAGTCGATTTTAGATACAGAGCATTTTGATCTGGTGGTGTTATCTCCAGGGCCTGGAAAACCATCTGATTTTCAAATGACGGAAACCATCTCTCTATGTCAAACGAAACAACTACCGATCTTTGGTGTTTGTTTGGGGTTACAAGGAATTGTTGAAGCATTTGGAGGTGAAATCGGAGTGCTAGACTATCCTCAACATGGCAAAATATCACAGATTTCTGTTACTAGCAATGATTCTTTATTGTTTCAAAATTTACCAGCAACTTTAGAAGTTGGACGATATCATTCTTTATATGCTCTATCTGAGAAATTACCAGCAGAATTTAAAGTAACTGCGATAAGTGATGATGGTGTAATCATGGGGATTGAACATGAGAGATTAGCGATCGCAGCAATTCAGTTTCATCCAGAATCAATTATGACTTTATCACAAGGGACTGGTCAGGCGATTATTAATAATGTAGTTAATGCTTATACAATCAGGAATAAAAAAGTAATCAGTAATTAAGCTTCTAAATTCTGATTAAATCAGCAAAAATAATTATCAAACTCTGTTTATAGAGAAAAGCGATCGCTGTGACCGTTTAATCGGCAAAACAAAGTTCAAAGCTGTATGTAGCTCGACATTTATACTTTTTGATATTATTGTTAAGGTGTTGGTTATTGTTAAACTTATATTAAGCAACAATCAATATTTAATTAACGCTTCATTAATTTGAACAAGAATAGTTTATTAACTCCCCTTGAAAAAACCATCACAGTAGATGAAAATTTATCTCAGAATAAGCTAATTAATCATAGTTTGAGTCTGCTGATTTTGGCGATCGCTATTGTGGCGTTAGCTTTTTCGCCAATACTGACTAAACTTAGCGAGTTAGAACTTAGTCCCACAACCATCATTTTTAATCGTCTCTGGATTTCCACCCTCATTGTCAGTTGTTGGCAGCTAATCAGCACTACTCAATCCGAGCAAACTAGCAGCTTAACTAAATTCAATTTTAACTATCAAGAGCCAGGATTACTCCTGCTGGCTAGCTGTAGCGCCACTGCATCTGCCGTATTCTGGGCAATATCTTTTACTCAAACCAGTATTGCTAGTTCGACCGTACTACGAAGCTTAACCCCTTTGTTTATTAGTTTAGGAGCGTGGCTAATTTTAAAACAACGCTTTAACAGTCAATTTATCATCGGCATGATTGTAGCAATAGTCGGCGCAATGCTAATTGGTTGGGATGATCTACAGGTAGGCAACGATTACCTGGTTGGAGATAGTATTGCGCTTCTTTCTGCTGCCTTACACGGAATAAATATCTTGATCATTGGTTATTTACGCGATCGCGGTTGTACAACGGAGCGGGTATTGCTCTGGCGCTGTATTGGTGGTTCGTTAATAGTTTTACCTGTAGTCTGGTTAACCGATACTCAGCTGTTGCCAATTTCTTTAGAGGGTTGGTTAACAGTAATTGCCTTGGCGGTGGTTTGTCAGACTTTTGGACAGGGTTTACTAGTGTTTAGTCTCAAGCAATTCTCTTCTAGTTTTGTGGGCATTTTTACCTTATTAAAACCTTTAGTTACCGCTCTATTAGCTTGGGCTATATTTGCTGAGGGTCTTAGTATTACTAGCGCGATCGCTTTGATTTTAATTCTGTTTGGTATTTATTTGGCACAATCGAGTGGCTCTTCTGCACAAAATAGCAACAGTTGATATTGGTTAAAGACTAAACTAGAAATATTAGTGAAACTTGTCCCCGAAAATGATTGTTCCTGATATTTCGACCGCTACTCAAGCCGAACCCTTGCTACTTAATGTCAGCAACACTGTGCTTCATGTATCTGCTTCGGAGTTTGATTCTCTCTGCTTAGATAACCCCGACTTACGACTCGAACTCACTAAAGATAATGAATTGATTGTTATGTCCCCAACTGGTGGTGAAAGTGGCAAAAGAAACTCAGAATTAATTTTTCAAGTTACTGCTTGGAATAAACAAACCTTATTAGGTGAAGTATTTGACTCTTCCACTGGCTATGACTTTATCGCTATTAGTGGCGGTAAGATGTCTCCCGACGTTTCTTGGATTAAAAAGTCTCGCTTAGAGTCTGTAGACATTAAAGGCTTTATTCCTATCGTTCCTGATTTTGTCATTGAGCTTCGTTCTGCTACTGATAGACTAAATATTCTGCAAGCTAAGATGCTTGAGTATCAAAGATTGGGCGTTCAATTAGCACTGCTCATTAATCCCCAAAATAAGCAGGTTGAAGTCTATCGACTTTATGAGGAGACAGAGGTATTAGATTCCCCCACCGAGATCGACTGTAACTGGCTTATGCCAGATTTTAGCCTTGATTTAACTGAAATCTTTTAGCCGCTTCCCACAGTTTAGAAATATTAAAAAAAGTCGATCTCGATAGAGCCTAATCTACTTGAGAATGTTTTGATGGTCTAATTTTTGAGCCATATATGCGCGTATACACCTGAGTAAATTCAGCTCCGAATAAAATAATTTGCGCTGAATAGTAAATCCAAGCCAGTAAGACAATTAGTGAGCCAGCAGCACCATAGGCTGAACCTAAACTACCTTTGCTTAAATATACGCCCAGTAAAAACTTACCGAAGAGAAATAGCAAGGCAGTAATTACTGAACCGACAAAAACGTCTTTCCAAGCAATTTTGGCATCAGGAACATATTTAAACATTAAGCCAAAAATAAAAGTCATTAAGCCTAAAGAGACAACAAAGTCTAAATTTTCCCAGAGAATTGCCCAACCAGGCAGATAGTTTGCCTGATATTTACTTAAAGTAGATACTACTGCACTTAAAATAAGCGACAGAATTAATAATAAGCCGATCGCCAAGACCATGAGAAAAGATGAAACTCGCTTGCGAACAAATATCCAAATTCCTTGTCCTGGTTGTGGTTTGACTTTCCATACCGTATTTAAAGCATCTTGCAATTGAGCAAAAAATCCTGAAGCACCAAGTAACAGCACGCCGACACTAATCAAGGAGGCAACTCCTCTAATTTCAGGTTGGCTAATATTATCAAGCGCCATCAAAACTGGTTGAACTCCGTCTTTTCCCACTAAAGCCGTAAGCTGTTCGGTAATTTGATCTTGAGCAGTTTGCTGTCCAAAAAATGTCCCAGCAATAGCGATCGCAATCACCAATAGAGGTGAAATCGAAAAAACTGCGTAATAGGCTAAGGCTGCTGCAATACGAGCTGCGTTATCTTCTTGCCACTCCTTGAAGGTTTCTCGGAATAATCTAGCAATTTTGCGTAAATTCATTTACCTGTGAAATTTTTGTAGTGGAGTTTTTTGATAGTTACTTAATCGATCATCAAAAAAATATCCAGGATCGAGCTACCCAAAGCAAGATCGTCTGAATCTGAACTTAGTATAATGCGCTTGCTAAAAATGTGAAATAAGATCCGCTAGACGTAAATTATGCCCCTGTATAGAGTAGGGCAGTTTAAATGAAGACGGAGAGGGTGGGATTCGAACCCACGGTACTTCTCAGTACACTCGATTTCAAGTCGAGCGCGTTCGACCACTCTGCCACCTCTCCTAATTTATGGCTTAATTATCATAGCAGAGAATAATCCTTGCTGAATACTGAAAATATAACCAAGCTCAGTGGCAATAATTTTTTCTACTATGTCAGTATGTCAAAAATCGCTGATAATTTGTAGATCGATAAAAAAGGTTTAGCATAGCTAAACCCTAATTATGGCTAGTCGTCAATGTTTGATCTTCATAAATCTTTATTTTCGATCATCAATCATTAACTAAAGATGTAAATATTTAGCTTCCGCTTCTAGCTGTTTAACTAATTTCTCATTTC
>JBDKJC010000480.1:0-3943 GCA_039796815.1 Cyanobacteriota bacterium
CACAAGGTAAGATGCTTAAAAGCTATTTAATTATTTCTTAATTAAACGTCAGTTCGATGGAGTCAAAAATTAGAGAGTAATCGCAGGGTATTGTTCAAGTTTATCTATTCAATTACGAAACTTGCCAATTTCTCAGTAGCGATCGCTGCTTTGTAAAGAGTGGTATCAAGTGGCAAATACTAAAAGTATTCCTAGTACTACTTTTACTGCTAAAGGAGTTTTAATTTTGGGACAAAAAAGAAAAGCGGTAATGGCAAAGACAATCCCCTGAGATGTTGCTGTGTAGACGTTAGTAATCGTCAAAATGAAAAATATTATTGAAAAGATTGCGCAGAGAATTGAAAAGCTCCAGTTTAGGATTTGTTCAATGGGTTCACTATTAAAAAGTTGTTTAAATTTTTGCATATATTTTTGGATAGTTACTTAATTATTACAGCGGTTTTTATCTAGATAGAGGACAGATAGACTTATGAGAGCATAGCTGGTCACCATGATTAAAATTCAGTGTCTCCAATGTGTCTAAAAAGCGCTGTATCTTACGACAATTGAGCGTATGCTTACTATAACTTAAAAGATTATTAATCTGCTCAATCAACTTTGATTTTTAAAGGCTATAGTGAAAATCAAAATCTAACGTTTTCGATTTAAAACTACGAGATTGCCTGAAAAAAATTTCCCCTTAAAATCGTCAAGATCTAAGGGAGAAAAGTTTATGAGTACAGCATCGGCTATTTCTCAAAGGCAGAAATCAATAGTATCAGAAACAGTATCCCAGCTAATACCGTAACAACGATCGTGGTTATCTTTAAGGGATTTTAGTACTTCTAATACTTTGTTTTTACTCAGTTTCAGGTCACGTTCTTGAGCAATTTTTAGCACATCATCAATCGTCCAAACTAAATGAATTTCAGGCGCTGCAAAAAATTGATTATTAACAAACTCTTCAGTAGCGCTGGCAGCATTTTCTATTTGATCCCAAATATAATCTGGATTATGATATTCGAAGGGTTGCCAAACATTTTCACTCAAATATTTGTTTTGTTCTTCTTCATTCAAATTGTACCAATTATCGGGAATTTGTTTGGTTAAATAATATTTTGATGCTAATTGTAGAATATCAAATTTTAATTTGTCGTTCATATATATATTATTATTAGTTAGAATAAAGACATTTGTTGACTTTCTTCAAGAATGTAAACTTTATTGTTTAGTGTGCCAATTTTATTGTAAGAAGATTTATCAATATTTGCGCCATTAGCAGATTGCCAGTAAGGAGCTTTTTTAGGGTTGTAAAATATTGGTATATGCAAGCCAAATGTCGAGTTTGCTTCTATTACTTCTAAGTCATCAAACAAGATATATGCTACTGGTTGTCGATTAGCTCCTGCAAAGATTTTTTTGGCAGTATTAGCCTGATTACTCAAGTAGCAATTATACAAAATTAGGCTATAAATTTCAGGGTCAAAATATCGAGCATTTTGATCCTCTCTAACTTGCCATTTCCTAAAATTTTTACCTCTGGCAAGATTGAATTTTAGTTTATATCTAAACCTCAGCATCTTAACTCTGAAATGATGCTTGGAAAGTTTCTATCATAAGTATTCAAGTAGCGAACCGCTTCTTTCGGTTCTCGAATAATTCTTAGATATTCTTCTTGACCCATGGCAATAATATGGCAGGTAAAGTGATAGAAATTATCACTATTCAATCCAAGACTGACTGGATCCAGGGCATTTGCCAGACGACGTTGCAAGTCTCTTAGTATTATTCTTAGAGGTTCTTTATTCGCTGCATATCTACTAACATTTAATTTTGCTGCAATAGTTTTAACATCTCTATCTTCACGCCAATTAACTCGATCGATAAATTGCCAGAAATAATATTCCAAATCTTTTAATTTTTCTTCTTCAACAATTATTTGATTAATTACAGCTATTATTTCTTGACTATATTCTTCAAAGAAGTACTCAGCTACTTCTTCTCTAGCTGCAAATTCTATAATATTTTCTAGGTTGCTTAGTGAATTATATGCCGTCCAACTACCTTCTAGTAGGATTTTTTTAAGACTATCTGGATCTCTTATAAAATCTTTGATATCTCGCTCTATCATCATTTTTACACAAAAATCTGCTAATATTTTGACTTTATTGTCTTCAATTTCTAGTACTTCTGTCATCAGATTGTACATATCTACTGGTTTACTTTTTTTGATATTTGCAGCAAATTTTTCTGACCAATATTTATTTGTGTTAGTTTTCATTTTTTGATTATTTCTTGATTTCTTCTATTTCTATTACTTTCACTCCGCTTGAATCAAGCCAGCCGAATTCGTTTAGAATAGCCTCTTTAATATCTTCAGAAGTATCAAGCATAAAAGTTGGGTCGGCTTCTTTATAGCTAACTGTAAGCTGTTCTAAATCTACTTGTATAGATAATGTGTAGCACCTGATGTTATCAGTCATTTTTTTCTGAAAGTAAATAAATTAAAATGTTTTAACCAAGTTGAGTTTGCTCCCTACTCTGTAGAAATTAGAGCAGGGATAGTTTTATGCTACCGATTCGACTATTTCTGGTTCGTAATCTATTGGATTATTCTCTCCAGGTTCTTGGCTAAACTTGCTAGCTCTAGCCAGGTATAATGCAGATTCGTACACAACAACTCAGTTTCTGCTTGTTCTTGTTTGTCAATTCCCTTCAGCCATTCGCATTCTGCATAGTCAAATACCTTTGATAAATCTTGAGTCTAAGCCGTTAGTTCAACTTCTGGTTGTAAAGCAAGAGGATTATTATCTCCAGGTTCTTGCTTAAAGTTTGCATTTTTGACCAGATAATTTACTGTATCTTCCGTTACTTGTTCAGCTTTTAGAATGCGACTGAATTGTGAGTCGGAAACTGACTCGGCTTCTAGACTGTAACTTTCGCAAGCGAAACTTTTCTTGAGGAAGTTTCCCCATTTGCTTGCCAAGCTAAAGTCGGAAAATCCTATTTTCAAAATTCGACTCGAAGGCTCATAGAACACATACGGACTCATAATCAAATACTGTGCTTCGTCGTTGTTTTCTTTTACTGGAGGCTCTATTTGAGTTTTCTCTTCATAGGCCTCAATCAAGGCTCGGATGAAGCCTGACTTCATGCCAATACCTTGCCAGTGTTCATCAATGTTCGGATTATCCTCAAAGTAAGAACAGTCCTCGATCCAGCTAACACCCCCAGAATTTGTCAGAGCAGTTACAAGATTAGGGTATTGCTCTAATTTAGCCAAAACAACTGTTTTCACCAATTGGTAATCCTTGCTTTCAGTAATTGGCCTGAGCAAATCATCTGACAATAGATAGTCATCGATTAGTTCTTCTTGAATTGCCGACCAAGCCGAAGCATAAACCCTTCTTCCAATGGTTATTGGATAGTCATTGACAATCTTGCCTTGGGCTTTGGACATCACTGTATCTAGACCGATCGCTGCGTTAAATTTAATATTTGAGTCACTGCCAAACTGTTGTTTCAACGGGGGCAAGTAAATGCCTGGTTCATCTTCATAATTAGGGTTTTCTTCACTTTGTTGTTCAGAGTTATCTGGGATTAGAGCAACTACGTTGTTTTTCGGTTCAATGGGATCATTGGAAACGCTCGTTAAAACAGGAGCAGAAACTTCTACTTCTGATACCTCTTTGGTAACATTAAGACGATTCAAAATCTCTTGTTTATACTGTTCTCCAAGTTGAGTATCGATTTTGTAAATATCCGCGTAAGTCTTTGAGAGGATTTCAAGGCTGCTTTGCCATTTCTCTCCTATCATTTCTAAGCGTTCGCACTCAGCTTTGGCTTGGGCTAATTTTTCGCTGATAAGATGATGACTCATTGGTTTTCGGTATTAATATCTTGTTTATTCTTTCTGTGCGAAGCACAATCCATTAATTCCTGCCAATCTCTTGGAGAGTTCTTT
>JBDKJC010000481.1:0-3941 GCA_039796815.1 Cyanobacteriota bacterium
GGTGAATACCGATTAATTCGGTAATTAAGGCAGAAACTACCACCCCCATATAAATCCAAGCTAAAGCCAGAGGAGTTAATGTTCCTTTACGTTGATAATGAATTTCTAATTTTTGTAATACCCAACGCACTACCACCATCATGAAAGCGATATAAATTAGTGCTTCGACAATAGTGGGGATAGCACCAACCATACTATTGGTTCGAGTAACGGCGATCGCCACCGCCAATAAACACCAGGCAGTCACATCATCCACCGCCGCACAGGCTAATGCCAAAGTTCCTAATTTACTTTTTTGCAGATTATTTTCGGTAATAATCCTTGCCAGCACGGGAAAAGCGGTAATGGACATCGCTGCCCCTAAAAACAAGCTAAAGGCGGTAAATGAAACTTGCTGACTTACTACTAAGGGATATAGCAATATAGCTAGAATTGAACCTAAAGCAAAAGGAACTAAAATACTGACATGGGAGATTAAAACAGCTATGTCCAATTGTCCTTTCAGATATTTGGGATTGAGTTCCAACCCAATCAAAAACATAAAAAAGATCAATCCTATTTGTGCCAGTACATCTAAGTAAGGAATAGTTTCCGTCGGAAATATAGTGGCAGCAAGATCGGGAGCAATTAGACCAAATAATGAAGGTCCCAACATGATCCCCGCAATAATCTCACCAATTACCAACGGTTGATTTAAAACTCGACAAACCTGCCCCATTAAGCGGGACAAGGCAATGACAATCAATACTTCTATTAATACCAATACAGGTGTAGACATAGTAAAATCACAATATTCGCTAATATTTGTTATTGATAGTTATTGATGAAGGATTTTATCTTACTGTTTGTTCCGAAGTAAGCAGTATTTACTTAAGACACACTTCACTTTTAGAGCTCATTTTTTGAGGTTTAGAACACGTATCTAAACTCAAATAAACTGGCAAATAGAAAATTATTTTACTAGCGTTTACGATGCAGATGGCGAGACTCGAACTCGCAAGACATAAAATTTTGTCTTTATACCAGACCACACCAGCAGACTAGATTGCAGTAAAAAAAATCGTACCAAAACAATTAATCTGCAAAAAAAGCTAACCGCTACAAGTATAGTGGTCGAGACGAAGCCTATTTACAAAAGAAAAGCAAAAGTAACATATAAAGATGACGTTACAAGCTGCACCAGCATCACAGGAATCCCATATTTGAGAAATCTACTGAAGGAAATATTGTCGTTGTGCTGTTCGGCAACTCCTGCCGCCACAATATTAGAAGATGCACCCATTAAGGTACCGTTTCCCCCTAAGGTTGCCCCAAACATCATGGCATAGAACAAAGGTAGAACTTCTGGAGGAAATTGCCCCGTAAAATCGGGACTAAGTATTTCTGACGGTGCTAGACCGACATTGACCAGGTATTGCTTGAGCAGAGGCACCATCGCCACCACCAAGGGAATATTCGGCACAACACTAGATAAGAAACCTACCAAGAAAATTAAGGCAATAGAACCGAGGGCAATATTTTTGCCTAAGACAACCGCCAACACGGTGGAAATACTATCTAAAACTCCTGTTTTTTCCAATCCACCGATAATCACAAAGGTAGACATAAAAAACAATAAGGTACTCCAGTCCACGTCTCTAAGAATATTATGGACAGTATCCATTTTACTTTGATTAGCCAAGACTAAAGCGAGGGACGCCCCTAACAAAGCCACTGCCGCAGGAGGAATTGGGGTGGGTAAATTTTCGCCAATGACAAAAAATGTTAGCACCGTCACAATTAATATTCCGCCTAACATCAATACTCTAGGATGATTAATTTTAGGATGAGGCAGTGTATCCATGTCTGCTAGTTTTTCGTTCCAGATATCGCGGAATAACCAGGGAGCCATCACTAAAATTGAAGCAACGGCAACTGCACCACCTAAACTTAACCTCATTAAGTACTCATTAAAGGTTAGGTTAACTGCATCCCCAACGATGAAGGTGGCGGGATCTCCCACCAAGGTTAACAAACCTGCGCTATTTGCCACAAAAACCATCAAAATCATCAATGGTACGAAGTCTATGCCAATTTCTTGGGCAATTGGTGGCAGTAACGGAGCAAGCAACATAACAGTGGTAGCGTTGGGCAGTACAGCACAGATAGGAGTGGTGATCGCAATTACTCCCAGTACTAAACGTTTACCTTCTCCCTTGGCTAGCAAAACCATCTGAGTTGCTAAGTAGGCAAAAACATTAGTCGGCTCAAAAGCTCGAACTAGGATCATTACCCCTAAAAATAAAGCCAGAGTGGCATGACTTTGGTTGATGTATTCCATTGCCTGAGTAAGACTCATGACATGGGCGAAAACCAGAACTAAAGCTCCTAAAAAGGCAGCAGTAGTCAAGTGCATCTTTTCGGTCAAGATGGCGATCGTCACCACCGTAAATGTTGCCGCTGCTATAATTGCTGGCGCGTTCATTGTTGTTGTATCCATAAAAACAAGTTGATTGACATTAATTTTATTACTATTGCTGAGATTTTAAAAAGACCGCTTTCGCAGTTTCCAGCGATAGTTTCTAAGATTTCTAAATAAAAAAGTAACTACCCAGGTAGTTCGAGAAAAGACGGGAAGTTGACTAGAGAAAGTCCGTGTAAGAACTTCAAGAAGATTAAGGTTTTTTGTCTTGGTGCGCGTTCCCTTTCGTCTGTCGCCGACGCGGGGCGCACCGCTTTTCTTGCGGTTGAAAGAACAGATCGTATATTGGCAAAGTCAACAGCGTTGTTAAAACAATGAAAGCAACCAGAAATCTTTTGTTTGCATTTGATCATTCGCAAATCCCGTTCGGCTTGATTATTAGTAAAGGGGACATATAGTTCAGACAGAAAGCGCAGCGCGTCTTCTGCAAAATTTTAATTATCGAGATTAATTTTTCGGTTATGAGCGCAATAGCTTGAGCTAACGATTTGTTGATATTAGCTATTGTGGCTTTACTCATCAGTAACTGAATGTAGAGAGCAGTTAGTAACTAAGGACAATGATGAGAGCAATTTTAGCTAAAATTTTTTCTCTTCAATCTCCTCTCAATGCCTACGAGGTTAGCTGACGGGCTAGGACTGAGAGATGTCCTTCACTACATAAACCGTAGTAATAAGCCCCAAAAGTGGTTTCCCCGCTCTTTAGGTACGCTGATTTTTCCAGCTTTACTTTTAGATTAGGCTGACTGAACTCTGATATTTAATTATTCCACATCGTAAACTATTCAACTTAATTTGACAAGTTTTTTCAGAAACCCAAGACTTTCAAGGATTTTTGGGGTTCTCAATTTTTAGGTTAAATAATAAACCCGCCCAGTATCTTAACACCAGGCGGGTTTTTCATGTCAGTCTAAGTTGATTTTAGGATCGAGGATTACATTCCTGAGCCAACACCAGCATAAGAGCCGTAGAAGAAAACACCGACAACAGCGATTACACCCATGCCAGCTACTGTAGCAACGATCCACAAAGGAATTCTTCCTTCTGCAAACATTTTTCTTA
This sequence comes from Cyanobacteriota bacterium, assembly GCA_039796815.1. Classification (GTDB taxonomy): domain Bacteria; phylum Cyanobacteriota; class Cyanobacteriia; order Cyanobacteriales; family Xenococcaceae; genus Waterburya. Next base: position 3,523 of record JBDKJC010000481.1, read on the forward strand.
ATCCTCTTGCTATTAAAGTTAAAGTTTAAATCGACGAAAACGGGCTTATTTTTAGTTAAAGAAGTAACTAGAGAATAAAATACCTAGTACAGCAATTAAAAGTAATCCTAAATAAAGAGAAGTACGATTTAGCTCTACTGGCTGTCTATTGCTATTTTGATTTCTTTCCATGATTAATTTTGATTCCTATCGTTGGATAAATTGCATCGAAGCGATCGCACCCAAAAAGAAGACAGTGGGTACTGCTAATGTGTGAATTGCTAACCATCTAACGGTGAAGATGGGATAAGAAATGGGTTGATTAGGACTATTACCTGTCATTTTTGTTACCTATGATTTGACTATCAATTATTACTGATTAAATTCTTTGATTTGCTGTTTAGCATCAAAGCGATCGCTAATTACAGGAATCTCGATTC
>JBDKJC010000482.1:0-3930 GCA_039796815.1 Cyanobacteriota bacterium
TAGTTCTCAGCTGTGAAGATACTACTAGTGATCCTCCAGAAATAATAATGAGTGATAATGAGTGAAATTTTCTTGCTTGAGTAATTACTTGACTTGACCAAAACGGCGATCGCGTTGTTGAAAAGCGACTATAGCTCGATCAAACTGTTCATAATTAAAATCTGGCCAGAGAGTATCGGTTACATAGATTTCAGTGTAAGCTAGCTGCCACAGCATAAAGTTACTCAAGCGCATTTCGCCACTGGTGCGAATCAAGAGATCGGGATCGGGACTAGCAGCAGTATAGAGATGTTGAGAAATCGTCTGGTCATTAATTGAGTCGGCAGATAGTTCACCCTGTTGCACTTTTTCCGCGATCGCTTTACAGGCATGGATCATTTCGTGACGACTACCGTAGTTGATTGCCACATTAAAAAACACGCCTTGATTGTTTTTAGTGCGTTCCATCGAGCGATGCATTTCTTGTTGTAGTGAAAAGGGTAAAGGAGTTAAATCACCAATAAAGTTAATGCAGACTTCTTCTGCTTCCATCTCTTTTAATTCTTTCTGTAACAGCCTTTCAAATAAGCTCATCAAGAAGTTAACTTCCCCTGTGGGACGACCCCAATTTTCGGTAGAAAAAGCATAAGCCGTTAAAGTTTTCACCCCTAGATCTTTACAATAGCGCAACATTTCCTTAAGGACATTAGCACCTCTACGATGTCCTTCAATGCGTGGTAAACCTCTTTGTTTTGCCCAGCGACCATTACCATCCATAATTACAGCAACGTGATTAGGCAATTTAGCTTGGTTGATTTGGGTTGATAAATTGGATATTAATTGAGCTGTCATAGAAATTATTTTAAATTTAAGGACGATTAAACTAATTAAACTAAATATAAGGTTGCTGCTCAGAAAATGATTACTTGAGGCTGATCATATTTAACATTATTGTTCCCAAAAAAATCTGGAGTCGCACAGCACGAGTGTAAATACTCTGGAGTTAATTTACCACTCCAGTACCACATCCGTTTTAAAATCCAGATCAAAGTGTAAATCAATTCCCCTCGGGATAAAACTGACCAAGATTGCCAATTTAAAATAGACATCATACGTTGAAACGTAGATTTAATATTCGCTGGAGATTTAATTGTTGATTCATAGGATACAGGTAAGATAGTATGAATTTGGCTAAGAAGATAGCAAATTAACTGTTCTGCACCTTGCAAGGTTGTGGATTGAGAAACTGCTGGGGTAGATCCTCTAGGCGATCGCTTAATTTTTGATAACCTAAATATCGATCGATTAAATAATTAATCCTGGCTTTGGTCTGAAAAAAATTAGGACGAAAACAAACTTCTCCCGCTAAATCAATTGCTGGTTGATAGATAAACTTTTTGCTGACTATTTTCTCAAAAACTCTGTTTTATTTACTTGAGATTTAGCTTAAGTAAATTCCCGTAGTTTGTCTGTCGGGAAAAGTCGGGAGTTGTAAGACGGAAAAAGTCGGCAAGTGATTAACTAAATTACGAATTATTTTTTCTTGTGGTAGATTCTTGCTTGACTTAATTTTTGCGCTTTAGTCTGAACTTTGCTCAGTTGATTTTTCAGCCGTCGTTTACGTTGAGAATTGATCCAGTCACTGGTGCTGTGACTCATAGCGCCAATTTCTAAACCAATTAAGAGTGCTAATGTTTCCCTGGGATATTTCCAGATTAATAAATGTAGCTGAGCGCGCGCAAAAACCTGCCAATTCCAGGTAAAGCCCATACACAGTTGAGCGATCGCCACGCCCAAAGTGCTAATCAGGGCAATAAAAAAGAAGAGATAGATTAACCGTACACAAGTACCGATAATTAACCCGTGAGAGAAAATTGAACGATGACGGAAGAATTTACGATAGGGTAGCCAAATACCGCGAATTAATCCCCAACGTTTGTATTGTAGCGAGTGAATATCGAGATCGGGTCCAAACATCAGACCACTAAATAAATATCCACAGGCCAATATTAAAGTTAGTTCAGCGCTGCGGGTTGTGCAGAAGGTAATTCCTCCTACCCAAGGTAATAGCCGAATAGTAATGCGATCGTGTACGATTCCTGAAGGCATAATTCAGTGAGCAGTGGGCAATTAACTTTACATAAAATATGTTGTCAGGATAAAGGACTTTTAACAAAATGGACAGTGGTGAGTGGAAAGTGAAGGTTGATTAACAAGTAATAAATAACTTGCTCATACAAGAATAATATTTTTGAGCAATAGATTTTAGAGCAAAGAGTTTGATACTTTGGTAATCTGACTAAAAGTGAATTGTTCAATGGGTGATGGGGTAATGTCTGATTCAGTTGACCGTAATAATTTAGATTGGCTACATCGAGGTACAAGCGAAATTTTTCCCGATCGCCCAGATTCAAAGGATCTAGCTGAAAACTTGAGTCAGCGTATTATTCAAAGCGATCGCCCTTTAAGAATTAAATTAGGTATCGACCCTACAGGCACAGATATTCATTTAGGTCATAGTATCCCTTTTCGTAAACTCAGAGCTTTTCAAGATGCAGGGCATACCGCAGTAGTGATTATTGGTGATTTTACCGCCCAAATTGGCGATCCTACAGGGAAGTCTGATGTGCGTCGTCAATTAACCTCAGAACAAGTACGAGCCAATGCCCAAAGCTACCTCGATCAGCTCAAACCAATCTTAGATTTTACGACTCCAGGACGTTTGGAAATTCGTTATAACTCTGAATGGTTAAGTAAATTAGACTTAGCTCAGATCCAGCAGTTACTGGCAACGATGACCGTAGGACAAATGTTGGCTAAAGAAGGTTTTGCCGAACGCTATAGCCAAGAAAAACCAATCTTTCTCCATGAGTTTTTATATCCTTTGATGCAGGGATACGATTCTGTGGCAGTCGAGGCAGATGTAGAATTAGGTGGTACAGACCAAAAATTTAATATTGCTGTTGGGCGAGATTTACAGCGATACTTTCAGAAAAAGACTCAGTTTGGTTTACTGCTACCAATTTTACTGGGTACTGATGGAGTACAAAAGATGTCTAAGTCTTTAAATAATTACGTCGGACTACAGGAAGATGCTCTATCTATGTACTCGAAACTCGAAAAAACTCCCGATAATCTGCTTAAAGATTACTTTGAGCTGTTAACCGATATCCCGCTCGCAGAAATACCCAAAAACCCGAGAGAAGCCCAAAAATTACTGGCGATCGCTGTTTCCTCACAATTTCATGGCAAAGAGGCTGCACTAGAAGCCCAGCAAACTGCCGAACAGATAGTACTTCAGGGCAATACTACTGGGGGAGATATTGCTGAATATTCCTTATCATCAGTCGAGTTTCCCGCCAAGCTGTTTTACATTTTGGGGGCGAGTGGGCTGTGTAAAAGCAGTGGAGAAGGTCGCCGACAGATTCAAGGTGGTGCAGTACGCTTAGAAGGCGATCGCCAAACTGATGTTAACCTAACCTTTGATTCTCCTGATGAACTGGTAGGAAAGGTATTACAGATAGGCAAGAAAAAGTTTATTCGCTTAGTTTTCTAAGTATTTGTTCGTGATAAAGCTTAATTTTGGGCAAGGGCGTTTGAGTCTATTGATTACGGTGGTGTTCTCAATTGTTATTGGCGAAACTGCGTTGAGCCGTCAAACTTATGCTTTGCCTGCGCTAGTTGCGGAGCGATCGAGCAAAAAATCTCCAGAAAATTCAACCTCAAAAAGTTTTACTTGTCCCCATAATCTCCCAAAACTAACTACCTTATTGTTAAAAGATTTACCTGGCTATAGCAATCGAATTATTCAACGAACTCAAAACCTTAATCAAGCAGCAGGGACTGAAAACTATATTATTACCGCTGACGAAGCCGAGTTTAAACCCTTAACTTTGCCTCGCTTACAATATGACCCGATTGATCGCGATCGCGATCCCAAACAAGTTTTTT
>JBDKJC010000483.1:0-3918 GCA_039796815.1 Cyanobacteriota bacterium
TCAACATTAACGAATTACAACCTCTCGGCGGCAGTTTACTATCTGGTTCTGAGAGCATTATGGGAAACCTTCGAGTTCTTTCTGAAGACGAACTAAGTCTCTCGGGCGGAGGAAAAGGTAAAGGTAAAGGTTCAGATTCAGGCGACAGCTCCGACACAATTATTATTAATAACGACAACAACAACAATAATAATAATTCTGAAAGTAGATACTTCTACTATTAACCTAGAACAGCTAACGGTTTGTTAATAAGATCGACAGCTCTATACCAATCGTAATCATCATCAAGGTAAAGAAACATGGGAATCAACATTAACGAATTACAACCTCTCGGCAGGAATTTACTATCTGGTTCTGAGAGCATTATGGGAAATCTTCGACTTCTTTCGGAAGACGAATTGAGTCTCTCTGGCGGAGGAGAAGTTTCAGATTCAGACGACAGTGGATTCTTCTTCATTCTCAATACCAACACCAACAACGGCGTTAGTACTTCTGAAAGTAGATACTTCTACTATTAATCCAGAGCAGCTAACGGTTTGTTAATCACATCAACAGCTTATACCAATTGTAATTATCATCAAGGAAAAAAACATGGGAATCAACATTAACGAATTACAACCTCTCGGCGGCAGTTTACTATCTGGTTCTGAGAGCATTATGGGAAATCTTCGAGTTCTTTCGGAAGATGAACTAAGTCTCTCTGGTGGAGGTAAAGGAAAAGGAAAAGGTTCAGATTCAGGCGATAGCTCCTCCTCAATCATTATCAACAACAACAACAACAACAGCAACAATAATTCTGAAAGTAGATACTTCTACTATTAACCTAGAGCAGCTAACGGTTTGTTAATCACATCAATAGGTGTAGATCAATCGTTTGCGAACATCTGAGACCTTGCTCGCCACCCAAATATTGCTACTTAAACAAAAGTCGAGCAAGGCTTGAACATGGTAGCTCGCAGATACTCCATCAACAAGTTAGATGTTTAGGGATATAAGTTGTTGATAGTTTGATATCCGAGCTACTGTTTATTAAAAATAATTTACTCGATTATGGGATTAATTTTAAGTGAAAACAATGTGGTGGATTTCCTGAAGCACAAACATGTTTGTCCTCCAGATTTTTATTCTACTGCTCCTATAATTTGTAAAGAAAGTAAAAACTTTAATTTAGTTGTCCAAACTTCGCGATGTGATGCTGATGAATCTTCTGATACCACTTCAAGCGATCGCCTTAGCTTTTTAGTTAAACAAAATCGGATCGATCGAGAAGGGAAGACATCTGGTCACTTAATTACAGAATGGTTGGTTCAAGAGCTAATTAATAAATTTAGTAATTTGTCTCCTATTCAACCGTTAATCTCTGAAGTTGTCTTGTTTGACCAAGATAATTCAATCTTGGTGTCAGTTTTTTATGATGAGTATATTTCCCTCGATAGTCATTACGAGACTTGCAAGAGCTATCATCCCCAAATTGCTCAAATTATGGGTACTAATATCGCTCAAGTTCATCGTGCTTGCTATAAACAGTCACAGATAAAAAAATTCCTCAGCCAATACCTGCTGTTGGACCGAGCAACTAGATATCCTCGTTTTATTCAGCGACTTAACAACATCAGTCCCAGTATTTTTGCCGAGGTTGCTCCTGACGGACTCGACTTTTATAAGTTATATCAGCGTTTTCCCAGTCTCCAGCAAGCAGTTATCGAACTCTATGATAATCTGCACGTAGATTGTTTAACCCATAATGACCTAACTTTAGATAACTTTATTATCGACAAAGATCTCGATTTTAGTAAGGAATCGGTTCAAATCAAGCCAGAACAAGTAAAAATAATTGATTGGGAGCTAATCGATTGGGGAGACCCCGCTGTGGATTTGGGAATGCTCTTATCTCAGTATTTAGGAGAATGGCTCAACAGTTTGGTTGCCGACCCTAACCTCGATCTCAATACCACTTTGCGTTTAGCTAGTTGTCCCTTAGAAAAAATTACGCCAAGTTTGAAAGCGCTCATGGAAGGATACCTGAGTACCTTTCCCGAAATTATTCAGGATCGTCCAGATTACCTCAGAAGAATTGTTCAATTTGCGGGAATTGGTCTGATTAATCGCTTGAGTCACTACGTCGAATATCATTACCCTTTCAATAACGATGCACTTTGCAAACTACAAGTGGCTAAAAATTTACTTTGTTCCCCAGAAGAAGTAATTAGTACTATTTTTGGGACTAGCGAGGCAGAGTTAATCAACAGCAGTACCGCTGAAACTGCAAGTTATTTATAGGCAATAATTTAGATGCTGAATTAGCGGAATAAAATAAATTTAAATTTAAATCAAATAAAAATATTCAAATATAAAATCCTGTTGATTTTGTTAGTTTTAAAATGATAATTTCAATGACTGAGCAGATCGAACCAGATAATTTGGTAAATCATCAGCACAATTTTAAGCAGAAGTTAGAAGATGTTGTCGAAAACCTGCAAATTACGGCAGATATGACGATTAGTTATGGCGATCGCGAACCAGAGACCATTGAGCCTCGTTTTCGTGAGCATCTGAACCAAGTTTCCCTTGTAGATCGCAATCGTTTCCTGGCAAGTAAATTGCAAAAGTATCTTTACGGTATTTTTAGTTCTGACTCTCAACCGCAGAATACTGAGGCAGATCGAGAGGCGACTAATTATGTCAATAAATGGTCTAGAACTAAGTTTTATCAGCAGTTGGTGCAACATAATCAAGGCAAAGGTTACAGTGACTCTAACTGGCTGGTCGTCAAACAAGAGGCTAACTGTTGGCAAGTTACTAAAAACGATTTAACTTTACGCATTCAACCAGAAAAACATCTTGCTGAACCGAGAGAAGAATTGCAGCCAGGAGAATTAGTAGCGATTAAGATGCCGCCTAATTTAGTAGATCGGGGATTTTATATTGCCGTAGGAGACTCTGGTTCAGTCAATGCTACTATTAATTCTGCTGACTCTCCAGCAGAGGGTATTACTCAAATATATTTTAATATTAATGCCGCAGGCGCATTGATGCTACTAGACAATTTAACTAGAGAACTAAATGCTAGGGAAATTTCTTTTGATTTTAAAGTCGCCTATGACGAGGCAGAATTTGATAACCTTGATAGCGCCGTTTTAAACTTCAAAAGTAGTGATTTTGAGCAAATATATCCCGTCATTAACAATACTTATCAACAAAACCAGAGTTATTTCCAGCCAAAAGTTCCTTTCTTTTGTCAACCTCTTGCCCCAGGTTTAGGGTTAGCAGAAAAACCGCGATCGCCAAAATTTGAACAAGAAAATATTGGTCAACATTATTGTGGCATAATCGCCACAGCCATAGTCGAAAAATGGCAACAAAATGGTCTGACGGAAAACAAATTAACTGACGTTTTGAATTCTTTGCCTTTAGCTGGGTTAGATATTAATCATCTTTATCTTAATCCTAATTCTCTGAAGAGCTATCAAGTCGAGATCAACTAAACTCAGGTTAAAATTTACATTCTTTTAGAAAACTATTAAATTATTCTTTCTTTTTAAATATGCCTATTGAACCCTGGTTTCCCCTGGCGATCTATTATACAGATCTAGAAAATGCAGCAGCGCAAAAAGATGCTCTAATATCTAACATTATTAAGTTAGAAGAAACAAGTTACAAAAAGCGGATTGCTCCAGACATTGCCTGGACTGGCGATTTTCATGGAGTGGGACATATTCATAAAGACCCCAACTTTGCTTGGATTGTTAAACAACTAGAAACTCATACTCTTCTTTTCCTGGAAGAATTGGGAGTAGATACTAGCAAACTAGATTTATATATCCAAAGAGCTTGGCCAGTTGTTTCTCGCGAAAAGCAAGCAATTCCCTCTCACAGACACCATACTGCTCATGTTAGCGCCGTTTACTATGTATCTGT
>JBDKJC010000484.1:0-3911 GCA_039796815.1 Cyanobacteriota bacterium
TGTATGATTAATATTAATAAGCTACGTTCAAATTAATTTTGGTTCAATCAATCAAAGCTTTAAACAAAACAAGAAATAAGGGATGAAGATTAATTCCTCCTCATCCCTCATCTTTAACTTGATATCTTGTTAGAGTGCTACAACTTCGGTGGAAACACCCATATTTTTAAGCATCTCACTAATTTCTTGGGTATAGATGGCATTCATCACAATTACCTTATCAGGCTGATAAGTTTTGAGGAATTCAGGTGACATAATTTCTTTACCTACTCCAGGAATATATTTGCCGTGACGGTGAGGGTTAATATCCACAGCATATTGAATTTTATCGATAGTTTTGAGAGTGGTTAAGAAGGCTACGCATTTTGAACCCGAACCCCAAACTACGACTTTTTCCCCCTTGGCTTGAGCATCATCTAGATACTTTTTCCAATATTCTAATTTTCCAGCAATCTTGTCAGTAAATAACTGAACGTCTTGAGCGACATCGGACACGCTTTCTTCAAAAGGATGAACCTTATCTGAAGGCATCGCCACAGGTTTAGCTTCAATTAATAAATACTGATCGCCATAATCGCAGTAGAGATCTGTTACTTCAAAACCACTGTCGCGAAATAAACGAGCTAGAGTTCCAGGACTAAAGTAAGAACAGTGTTCATAATAGATATCTTCAAAAGCTTGTTCTTTAAGAACTCTAGTATTATCAGGGATTTCAAATACGACGGTAGTATTGCGATCGCCGATAGACTTACGTACTGTTTTGATAAATTCAGAGGTAGGCTGGACATGCTCTAGGGTATGACGACAGCAAATAAAGTCACCAACATACTCAGAATGTTTTTCAGAATAGTAGTCTTGAATAAAGGTTACACGGTCTGCTGCCTCACTTTCCACTCTTCCAGGTACTACACTAGGGTCGATACCCACTCCACGGTTGTTACCTAATTCACATAGCAGCAATAAGAAATCTCCCTTACTACAGCCGATTTCGATAATGTCTTTGTTGTGGAGATCATATTTATCGATTAGATGATTCGCAAGCTTCAGGGAAAACTTGTTAAATGTGGGAGAATAGCTTTGTTGATCTTCATAGTTTGGTGCATAAGATGACCATTTGGCATCAAATTCAGTATTGGTAATAAAACCACAGCGATCGCAAAATCCTAAAACTACATCTCCAGTAGGGAAATCAATTGCCTTAGATTGGTCTGACATCATTAGGCAACTATGAACGGGAACATCTCGAACTTCGTAAAAAACTTCAAGCTCATGATGACCACAGTTAGGACACGAATGCTGAACTTTTTGGGTTTTGGTTGCTGAGGAACTGACATTGGAAGTTATCTCTCTGACCATAACTAACACTCCTGGGTAAAATTTGAGTTTCTAAAAGTACTAAAGATTTCGATTGAATTGAATCTGCATTTAACTTGCCTGTTCTACTCAACCGAAAAGCAACTTGATTTTCTGCCTGATTTGACTACTGTATGGGATCAAACAATTCTGGGTTTAGGGATAGGAACAATAAATTTCCCTCCAGCTTGTTGATACTCTTGTTGCTGCTGTATAATCTCTTCGGCAAAGTTCCAGGCAAGGATCAACACGCAGTCTGGCCGATCTTCTAAAAGCTTAGTAGGTGGAAAAATTGGTAGATGATTAACGCTCATATAGCGTCCGTGTTTAAAAGTGTTCAAGTCTACTATATAGTCCAGCAAAGTTTTATCAATATCCAGATAACTTAGCATGGTTGTTGCTTTAGCCGCAGCACCATAACCCACAACCTTTTTGCCTTGTTTTTTCAAATCCCACAGAATCTCTAATAAAGAACGCTTGAAATCTGCTACTTTGCTAGCAAAATCTTCATAGTAGGTCATTTGATCTACTTTGGCCTCCTGTTCTGATGCTAGTAGAGATTTGACTGAATCTTTCACTGCTTCTTTTGGTTCGACATATAAACGCAAAGACCCACCGTGGATTTTAGTATGTTCAATATCGTTTAAATATAAATTATGTCTTCTAAACAATTTATCTAAAGCTGTCACCGAATAATAGCAAAGGTGTTGATGATAAATCGTATCAAACTCGCAGTGTTCTACCAAATCTACTAGATAAGGAGCTTCAATTACCGCTACGCCTGTATCTTTTAACAGCAAGGAAATTCCAGTTACAAAGCCATTTAAGTCTGGCACGTGAGCCAAAACATTATTAGCTAAAAAGACATCTGCTTGCTTGCCTTCATTTCGTAGTTTTTGGGCTAATTCTTGACCAAAGAAAGTACAGATTGAATTAACTCCTTTCTCAATTGCTGCATTTACTGGCCCAGAGGCTGGATCGATACCTAGTACAGGAATATCCGCGTCCACAAAGTTTTTCAGCATATAGCCATCGTTACTGGCAGCTTCAATTACTAAGCTATTGCGGTCTAAATTTCTGGTTTTGATTAAATTTTTGGCGCTATCACCAAAGTGCTTGAGCAAGGATACGGATACCGATGAGAAATAAGGATAGTCTTGACAGAAGAGAATTTCAGGCGGAACTATTTCTGTAATTTGCACCAAACTACACTCAGGGCAAAAGACTAGATCTAGAGGAGCAGTGTATTCTGGTGCATCGAACTGTTCTTTGGTTAAAAGATTATCGGCAAGAGGAGTATAGCCAAAAGAAATAATTGACTTGAGGTCTGTGTTACCACAGGAAAGACAACTCGGCGGATGATTATTCATAAGTTAAGATTACAAATTACTTAAGATTAAAAGGTTCAACATTAGGATGATAGAAATTAGGACAACCAGTTTTGATTGCCCTAAGTTTTACTTACCTAAATTTTTGATTGACTTGATTTTATCTAGTTATAAAATAAGTTCACCACTATGAAAGTTATTCAATAGCCGCTAACTGTTCTTTACGCCAACGTAATTCTCCATCAAGCAAATCATTGCCGATTAGGTACTTAATATGTGCAATTCTTTGATACTTAGTACCTTCAAATTCATCTAGAGTTAGACCCACCTTTTGATACACTTCATACAGCTCTGCTGCACCCTTGCGTGTATCCCATTGAGGCTTAAAACTAGGCAAAACTCGGGCTATTTTGCTACAGTCTACGCGGTAACAGCGAGTATCGGGGCCGGCATCAGGGGCATACTCAATGCGACAGTTAGGCACTGTTTCCTTGACTATTTCGGCTATTTCGCGAATTTGATAGTTGTCTTCATTGCGACCAACGTTAAAAGCCTCATTATGAATTAGCTCTCTTGGTGCTTCTAAAACAGCAATAAAAGCTCTGGAGATGTCTTCAATATGAACAATTGGTCGCCAAGGACTACCATCGCTTTTAATGTAAACCAAACCTTTAGTAAATGCCCAGGCTACTAAGTTGTTTAAGACCAGATCAAAGCGTAATCTCGGTGATACGCCATAAGCAGTGGCATTACGCAAGAAAGTGGGACTAAAGTTATCATCAGCTAACTGACTAACTTCTTGCTCTACTTTTACTTTAGAAACTCCATAGGGAGTAACAGGATTAAAAGCTGACTGTTCATTCAACCAGTCTTCTCCACCTGCGCCGTAGTTACTACAGGAAGAAGAGAAAATAAAGCGACTAACTCCAGCTTGTTTTGCTAGTTTGGCTAACTTAACTGAGGCTTTATAGTTAATTTCTTCCGTCAATTGAGGATTGAGATTACCCAAAGGATCATTAGACAGACCAGCTAAGTGTAAAACTGCTTCAAATCCCGCTAAATCCTCTAGCTCTACATCACGGATGTCTTTAATTAGTTCGGGGATTTCGACAATTCCCTCTCCAAAAGTACTTCTGGCATATAAATCAGTGTCTAAACCGACAACATCATATCCTTTCTCGATCAGCATTGGAACCATGATTGTTCCGATGTAACCCTTGTGACCAGTTA
>JBDKJC010000485.1:0-3899 GCA_039796815.1 Cyanobacteriota bacterium
AAAATTAATTTTTTATCTGTTTACTTTTAAGCTGAAGCTACTAGCCTATAATAAACAATAGTAAGCTAAATTTGTTTAGTCCTTAATTTAAAGTTATCAATAGTAAATAAGCATTAATATAAAAGTTTAAAATGAGTGACAATTGGGATTTAACTAACTATGGATATCAAATTAAAGCAGAATTAGGTCGTAATCGCGAGGGAGGAAGAATTACTTGGAAAGCCATTGAAATTAAGACTCAAAAAACTGTAGTAATTAAACAGTTTTGTTTTGCTCAAGCTAACTCTAGTTGGTCAGGATATAAAGCTTATAGTCAAGAAATTATAGTGTTACAAAAGTTAAGCCATCCTAACATTCCTCAATATTTAAACAGTATTGAAACTGATAACGGTTTTTGTTTAGTTCAAGAATACGTAAATGCTACTTCTTGGAACAATTTTCGCCAATTAAATGTAACCGAAGTTAAGCAAATTGCGGAAAAAATGCTCGATATTTTAATTTATTTACAGCAGCAAACTCCGCCGATTTTGCATCGCGATCTTTCGACTGAAAATATCTTGCTGGATGAATCCTTAAATGTCTACTTAATCGATTTTGGCTTTTCCAGCCTGGGAAGTCAGGAAGTTGCTGCTAGCAGTGTTTTTCGGGGGACACCAGGATTTATTGCTCCAGAACAAATCATCAAACCCACCACAGCATCGGATATTTACAGTTTAGGGGTTAGCTTAGTTTGTTTACTAGCCCAACAAGATATTAGCGAAGTTCGTGCCTTTGCTTCGGTCGATGATCCCTATCAACTGAATTTAAAGGAGCTTTTACCTGAGATAGATCGTCAGCTTTTAAGTTGGCTGGAAAAAATGACCAATGCTAAAGTTAGCAAGCGCTTCTCTGATGCTCAAGCTGCCAAAAATGCTTTACTCAAACTAGAACTACCCGTCGTCAGATCTCAAGACATAAGCACTTTAGCGCCGATCAGCAGATATATCAAGCCAAAAATCATTGGTATTGTGGCAATTTCTGTGGTTACAACGTTTGCCACTTGGGGAGTAAACTTTGCTACTAGTCGGGTTGAATTAAGCGTCACAACGATCGCGATCGCCATTTTAGCAACACTGGCGATCGCCGTTACTCAATTAGGTGCAGCCACAATAGTTAACTCAGATCCCCAGACAAAAACTCAGGGAATAGCCTTGGGTGTGATTATGCCCACCATTTTAGTAGGTGTTAGTGGCTTAATTTGGGGAATTGAATCAGCAGTAACGATTTCAGAGGCGATCGCCATAGCTGAAATTATCTTACTTTCCTACTCTTGGGGACAGCTACCTAGCAAACTAGGAAAATTAGCTCAAGGAGGTTTTTGGTTAAGTGCGATCGCGATCGGTATTACTTTGGGTTTAAACTTATATTAATTAACAAGCACAATAATCAGTAATCAGTCCTAAAGGATAAGCTTCGCAAATAATCAGTAATTAATTGTTAATTATTAATTACATCTAAAACTGTTCGCTATAATTCAAGATGGAATAATCGAGGGTATTCTAAATAACATAAGCAGTGTTGTGGAGGAGACGGCATTGGATGAACTCAGGGCAGGATTAGCTTTAGCCACAGAAGAAGAATTACAGCAGATCACACAGATATTATTTAACCGTCGTTTTAATCCCCTAGATTATTGGCAGACACCTGAACCAATTGAGATCCAGAGTCAGGACTTAGACTTATGGCTTGATTCTTTAGACCAGAGATTTCGCTATTTAGCAGCCGATGGAATGACTGTATTGCGAGGGCGTACTCAAGAAGTATCTTATCGAGATATCCTAATTAAAGTTTGTCATTATTTGAAAATTCCCTATTCCCATCAGATGCAAACGACAGATATTGAAGCCGAAATTTTTCTCCATCTAGTTAGCAAAGCTTGGGATAAACTGCCTCTTCAAGAACAAAGAACCCTTCAGGCGCAGGTGGGAAATTCCCTAACTACAGCCAATCCTCCTGAACCTTTGCCAGTACATCTACAACACAATCCTCTGAAAATTCTGCTGAAAGGAACAGGAATTGTGACAGTTAATACCGTGCTGAAATCATGGTTACTTAAACATATTGCTCGACAGTTTGCCCTTCATTTTGCGACTTATCAAGCAGCCAAAACAGCCTTGATTAAAGGCAGCACCACAGCAGTAGCAGGATTAAGTAATCAGCTAGCATTACAGGCAGCTAAAAAAGGCATGGTAGCAAATGCCGCTCGTTATGGAACAGCAAGAGGTATTTTCAGCGTTCTAGGACCAGTAGTTTGGGGCTATTTTATTGCCGATCTAGGCTGGAAAGCGATCGCCACTAATTACGGTCGAGTCATTCCCATCGTCTTTACTCTGGCGCAAATTAGATTAATTCGGGGTGAATGTTGGGGATTAAGTTAAGTATTGTAGAGTAACGTAGCGATCCCCTGAAAAAATTCCTCAACCTATAAACAATTTATTAAGAATGATAGGGTAAGGCGGAAATACCTCAGAACATATAAACAAGAAAGGAAGTTTATAAGTAAAACGACCTAATAAAATTTCTGGTAAAATTTTCGCTTTTTTCTCTATGACCCACTTTCCTTGGTTAACTACCTGTATTCTATTTCCCATTGTTGCCTCGCTATTTTTACCAATTATTCCTGACAAGGAAGGTAAAACCGTTCGTTGGTATGCTTTAGTGATTGGCTTAATCGATTTTGCCATTCTAGTTTATGGTTTCTATCAAGACTATGACTTTAACAATCCTGACCTACAGTTAGTCGAAAGCTATAGTTGGATACCCCAGCTAGATCTCAACTGGTCAGTTGGGGCAGATGGGCTTTCTATGCCCTTAATCTTGCTTACGGGTTTTATTACGACTCTGGCAATGATGGCAGCTTGGCCTGTTACCTATAAGCCTAAGCTCTTTTACTTTTTAATGTTGGCAATGTATGGCGGACAAATTGCCGTATTTGCCGTTCAGGATATGCTGTTATTTTTCCTCGTTTGGGAATTAGAACTAGTTCCTGTGTATCTTATTCTGTCAATTTGGGGTGGCAAAAAACGTCTTTACGCCGCGACTAAGTTCATTCTTTATACCGCTGGGGGTTCACTGTTTATCTTAATCGCTGGCTTGACAATGGCATTTTACGGCGATACGGTGACCTTTGACATGAGGGCGATCGCCGCTAAGGATTATGCCTTTAATCTGCAATTATTTCTCTATGCTGGCTTTCTCATTGCTTATGGGGTCAAGCTACCGATCTTTCCTCTCCATACCTGGCTACCAGATGCCCACGGAGAGGCGACAGCCCCAGCCCATATGCTACTTGCGGGTATTCTCTTAAAAATGGGTGGCTATGCTCTGTTACGGATGAACGCAGGAATGCTACCTGATGCTCATGCGTTTTTTGCCCCCGCTCTCGTAATTCTGGGGGTGGTGAATATTGTTTATGCAGCCTTAACTTCCTTTGCCCAACGTAACCTCAAACGTAAAATTGCCTATTCGTCAATTTCCCATATGGGGTTTGTCCTCATTGGCATTGCTTCCTTTACTGACTTAGGAACTAGTGGGGCAATGCTACAAATGATTTCTCATGGTCTGATTGGGGCTAGTCTCTTCTTTATGGTGGGCGCTACCTATGACCGCAGCCATACTTTAATGCTGGATGAGATGGGTGGTGTCGGTCAAAAGATGAAAAAAATCTTTGCTATGTGGACAACTTGTTCCTTCGCTTCATTAGCTCTGCCAGGCATGAGTGGCTTTGTAGCTGAATTAATGGTCTTTGTTGGCTTTGCTACCAGTGATGCTTACAACTCGACTTTTAAAGTATGTATTGTTTTCTTAGCAGCGATCGGCGTAATCTTAACACCGATTTATCTCCTTTCAATGCTACGAGA
>JBDKJC010000486.1:0-3875 GCA_039796815.1 Cyanobacteriota bacterium
CCTGCACCTTCTAACACCCAGGCACTTTCTTTGAGAAATTCAAAGGCTTCGGTTAAAGTTAGTCTCAAACTATCAGGTTGTTCTGTTTCCATCCCCTGCCATAATTTGGGATACATCCTAGCTGCATAACCTAAATTTAAAAGTAAATTGGTTGCAAAATCTTTGCCAAATTTTTGGTGTACTCCAGCTTTAGTTTTGGAATTCATCAACCAATAATCACCTAAAGCAAGTTTTAGGGAAGGATCTTTTTTATCGGCAACTAAAAACTGAAGCTGCCAATTGTCGATGTTATCTGGTTCAGCAGCGTGTAATTGAAAGCAGAGGTGGAAAGAAGAATTATGGTCAGTTTGACTTTACTATAAAATCCATCAGCAACTACATAACGTAGAGAAGAAGGTAGATAAGGAGCAGTTGCTTCTAATTGAGTCAGATAATGATTAATTCTGGTTGTTTCATTGTGCGCTCTCTTTTCTGAAGACGAGGTATTAGCTGGTGTTTGCTGGACGCTAAGACTGTAAGCAATTTTGTGATTCACATCTACGACTGCCATCGCCGACACTTCTAATCCTTTCTCTGCTCTTGATGCACTGCCGTTGTAGAAATAATCCAAGCCATAGGTTTGTTTTCCACTTTTCGCAATAAAAGAACAGTCTACAGCCAAAATTACTTCTGATTCTGGTTCAATTGCTTTTTCAATTAGCTGTTGATTGAATTTCATGAAGTTGAACGAACGTTGATATTGGCGACGATAAGTTCGCTCCGAAAGATTGCTGTATCGACCTAGGTTACTAAACGTTGCTCGACCGTAACTAATTAGTAGAGTTGAAAATAAAGTCAGGAGAAATTTTTGTTGGGGTTGTGCTAAATCGCCCACTGAATTGAGTAGGCTTTGTATAATTATTTTGATGCTATCCATTGCGCGGTAATCTTTCGACACTTTTACCTTAATCAAATGGATAGCTTTTTTCCTCTCCCTTTTTGAAAATTGTCCGAACCATTGATTAAAGAATCAGCAATTTTTTTATCAAAGGCTGCGGTAGAAGGTGTGTGAGTAACTAAGTCATGCAGTAGATATTCGCTAAAGTGACGTAACTATTAGCGATCGCTACCTCGACATCAAAACTGCCCAAATCAAAAAACTCAAAGAACTCCGCAAAACCCTGATCGACCGTCACAATTGGGCAAGTAAACTGAGCAGCCAAAAATAGTAGCTCGCGATGACCAGTCACCAGATAATCAGCCTCACTCACCAGTGCTAACAGCAAAAAAGGCTCATCAAACGGATCAAAACAATCCGAAATCGTGGGTAAAGGCTCAGACATCAGCACAGTTTCACAAAAAGGTAAATAACGCCAACAAATCCTCTTGCTCCGAAGCAATATCCTGCGCACTCAGCTCCAACGCTGCCAGCTTCGCCCGCACAGCATCAGCTCGGTGAATTTTTACAGGCGTCAGAATAATTTGTCCGCCTTCCACCTTCACATCAAAATACTTAGTATCCCCAACCTCTCTTGTAATAAATTTAGGCAAGGTAAGCTGATTTTTCTCGGTCAATTTAGCAAGAGTGGAGATCGCTTCAGTTGTCAAATAAACAATCCGAAATTTTCCGCCTTTTTCCAGTTGCTAAATCCAAGTCTTCTAAGTAGCTCCACCCAAAAAAACATAAAATAAAAACTTAGGAAATCTAGCTTGATGATTTAGGAATGCCAGTCGCATTAAAAATAACTCTAACCATTGAAGAAAACAAAACATTATAAGAGCTAGAATTAGCCAATTGTGTGCCTCGAAGAACAAAACAAAGGGCAACGGCACTTCGTCTCAATGCAACAGGATGGAAAGTTAAGCAGATCGCCGACTACTTGGAATGGGCAGAATCAACAGTGAGAATAACGATTCATCGATGGAATCAAAATGGATTAGTCGGCTTATGGGAAGCCCAAGGTAGAGGGAAAAAGCCGTCATGGACAAAGGAAGATTGGAATGCTTTGGAAAAGACTAAGGAGAAAACCTCCAGCACCTAAAAATTTCGAGTTAAAAGCAGTTAAAAAGAAAGAGTTATCTTCGTTTTATGGATTGGCAAGCCCAACGAGCTATGAAACGATTATTTGAGACAGGAAAGCCGACAGTAATCATTCATGATAATGCTTCAATCCATCGTGCAGAGTTAGTTCAACAACGTCATCAAATTTGGTCAAAACAAGGATTGAGCGTATTTTTTCTTCCTCCTTACTCTCCTGAAATGAACCGCATTGAAGAGCAATGGTTACATCTCAAACGTCAAGAATTAGGTGGTTATGTGTTTGAGGATGAATACGCTGAAGGCGATCGCAATTATTGAGGGGATCGAAAATCGAGGTCAACTAGGAGATTATGCTGTTGAACGTTTGATGTTTAATTAGGTGGAGCTACTTATTTGATAAATATCTTTATCACTATGATTGTTTTCTCAACTCTACTTGGCAATGATCTCGATCAATATATTTGATTTAAATGTGTCATCAATTATGAGCAGTCAACCAAATTTCAATTCAAATTCGCGATCGCTTCGGAAGATCTTCATTTATTTGTTAGTCATGCTGATTCGGATTATTGGGTCTAGAACGGTTTGTTAAACCTGAGATTTTATCCCGAATTGAAGCTCAACTTGAAGTTCTTTCTACTCCCTCAGACGCGAATGCGATCAGCTTTGCTGGTGCGCGGAGCGCAATCGCTAATCACGACCTTGATCTCATTCGCGCTTCTTACTCGGTAAGCTGTACCGTAATGTATTATAAACAAAATTTTTCTATCGGGACTCGTCCTCGTCCTCGTCATCGTAATTCTCGATTACGTACAAAGCGATCGCTTTCCTGATGTTATTTAATGCGTTTGATCGCTGTTGACGGGTTATTTTTTGCCCCTGCTCTAAATTAGTGATGAACTGATTTATCCATTTCTCGGTCACATCATTCCATTCTAGTTCAATTATTTCTCTGGGATATTGAGGTGGATATTTGGCTGCTAATTCCACTGGCACTTCGTAATTTTCTACTTTGGCATCAAAGCTCACTGCTTCCAAAAGCATGGATTTTGGTACATAATGAATCGCCAACTCGACATATTTATCCACCGTCAATCGTTTCTTTCGATTTCCACTACTGTCTGACAACAGCAACTCCGACCAGCTAGGCTGAATATTTAGTTTTCTAATTATTGATATTTGGCTCTTCATGCTCTTGAACTTTCTCTCATCAGCTGATGTAAGCCTACCCGTCGGCTAACTTTAATCTTACCCTCATCTAGGGCTTCGGTGCGGTTTAACCGTGAACGCCCTAAAGGGTGTCCTAAAGGATATATGCCCTAAAGGATTCCCTTCGGTCACGAAGCGGTATCCTTTAGGACACCTTCGGATAAGCTATCGCGTCAGCTAGTGCTTTAGCATACACCTGCGGATATACCCTAACGGATCGCTCTCTTTAACAGGGCAAACGCATACTCAAGAATTGAGAGATACTGACAAATAAGTAATAAAATAATTGTCAGTCATGAGTTCTTCAAGCAAACAATCAGCAACACTTCTAAAGCATTTTGAAAATTTAGAAGATCCCAGAACAGAGTATTTAATTGAACATCGCCTGCTAGATATTATTGGAATTACAATATGTGCTGTGATATGTGGAGCAGATAGCTGGGTTGAAATTGAAGAATACGGAAATAGTAAATGTGAATGGCTCAAAGGATTTTTAAAGCTACCCAACGGAATTCCGTCTCATGACACTATCGCTCGTTTATTTGCCCAGCTTGATCCAGAAAAACTACAAAGTTGTTTTCTAGATTGGGTGAAAAGTATCGCTCAAGTGACTTCAGGAGAAATAATTGCCATTGATGGCAAAACA
>JBDKJC010000487.1:0-3872 GCA_039796815.1 Cyanobacteriota bacterium
GTTGCCTGCAAACGTTTCTATAAATCATGGCAGCACTGGTCAGCATAACATGACAGATCACAGCACAATGAGTTTAGGCCCGGCCGACCAGGATTACGATCTACGATTTATTGATGCAATGATTCCTCATCATGAGGGTGCAGTAATTATGGCAAAAACTGTACTGCAACGCTCCCAAAGATCGCAATTAAGACAACTAGCAACTGAAATTATCAAGGCACAAGAGAAAGAAATTGCTCAAATGCGTCAATGGCGAAAAAATTGGTATCCGAAAGCCTCTGATACGCCCATGGCTTGGCACTCTCAAATGAAACATATGATGCCAATGTCACCAGAACAAATCAGTGCTATGCGAATGGATACAGATTTAGGTAATGCCGATGCAGAATTTGATTTACGATTCCTCAATGCGATGATCCCGCATCATGAAGCAGCAGTGTCAATGGCAAAAGATTTGCGACAAAAATCTAAGCGTCCAGAGATGCAACTATTAGCGCAGGATATTTTGGCTTCGCAGCAAGCTGAAATCGAGCAAATGAAAAAGTGGCGCATCGGTTTCTCTAGTCATTCCAATTAATTTCCTTTTTAGAATGACTATAGTCTTTCATAGGTAACTAAAAAGCGATCGCTTATATTTCCAAGTATGTCATATCAAGTATTATAGTTGCACTGTGTATTAAAGTTTAAAATCTTTTTGCCGAGCCTTCTTTGCATACTCTAATAAATATGGACGTGAATCAACCTCTGCTTTTAAACGTAATACTTCAAAATGAGGGGAGTCAATTTTGTTTAGACACCATAATACCGCCATTCTTGCCCATTCCTGATTTTCATGAGGCTGATGCCAACTATTCAGTGCTAGTTCCTCGGTCAACTCTGACTTAATTTTAGCTAACGAAATAAGTGCGCAGCGACGTACATATTCACTAGAATCATGAGCTAGCTCCATAAGAATTGTCTCTATTGTTTTTGTATTTGATTGAAGCTCTCCTAGTTCTTGCGCCAACTGCCATTTTGCATCAGGTTCACCTAACTTTATTGATAGTGTGGCTAGTTGAATTAGAGACTCTGGGCAGTTATTACGTAATTGCTTTACTATATGCTGGCACTCATTGTCACGCGCTAAAGTATATAGTACTAGATCTAGCTGTTCTGACGACCACTCACCGATCAACGAATGACTTGCTATAAACTCTTGGACAGCTTTGTACAGATATATCCAGTCAGGATAGTCACACTCCCATTCACCATAAAGCTCGCTAGGTGAGTACTTGCTTGACCATTGCTTAAAACGCTGAACTTGATTAATTAACTCCTCCATTTAGTTAGCCTCGCTCCAGAATAATTCTAGATATCATAACTTTGAACTAGGCTGTACTATCCTAACCTCGAGCGCTTCAAGTGCATATGCTCCCTTAAAAAAGCGATCGCCTTAAGCAAAATCATTAAAAACTTTATTTCAGATATACCAAAGTTACCCCTGCACCACCTTCTTTCTGGGAAGCAAGTTCAAACTTCTCCACCTGGGAATGACGCTGAAGATATTCATGGACACCTTGGCGCAAACGTCCTGTCCCTTTCCCGTGGATGATCCAGAGGACTCCTGCTTCAATGGCTTTGGCGATCGCATTATTGATTTCCAGCTCGGCATTATCTACCCGTTGACCACGGATATCGAGGGTATTGTTGGAGGTTCTGACTAAAACTGGTGTTTTTTTGCGTTGCTCCTGGGATAAAGGTTTTTTCTTGGTTTCTTTGGGTTTTGTGTCAGCTTTTTGTCCACTGAGGGATTCAATCTCGCCGATCTCGACATTCATTTTCATGATGCCAAAGCGGACAGTTAGTTGTTCGGTATCTTCATCAATACTTAAAACATCGGCTGTTTGATTGAGACGGGGAATTCTAATTTTTTCCCCCACCTTGGGCTTATAGCTGGGTTTTGCTGTTTTTGGGGTCTGGGTTTTGGCTAGTTCTCTGCTATTTATTTCCTCTAAGGCTTCTGTGGCTTGCTGGGTTTTTTGCATGGTTTGCTCCCCTTGCTGTAGCCGACGAATCACGCTGGCCACCTCTTTTTTTGCTTGGGCGATCGCATCCTGTACCGCTTGTTCCTGATATACTTTCAAGGACTGTTCCCGTTCTTGTAATAAAGAGGCTTTTGCTGACACTTCTGAATAAAAACGCTCTGTTTGTTCTAGTAGCTTACCTGCTTCATTGGCTTTGGCTTCTTGTTCTCTCCTTTGGGCTTCTAAGGCAGCAATTACCTGATTTACGTCTTCTCCCGAGCCTGTGCCTACCAAAGACTGCGCTTCTTGAATAATTTCGCTATTTAAGCCTAGGCGTTGAGCAATAGTTAAGGCATTGGAGCGCCCAGGGATTCCCCAGAGCAGCCTATAGGTTGGTTGGAGAGTACTATCATCAAACTCTACCGAAGCATTCTCAAATCTGGCATCTTGGTACTTAAGAGCTTTTAATTCTCCATAGTGGGTAGTGGCAATAGTTAATAAACCATGTTCAGCCAGATATTTTAAGAGTGCGATCGCCAAAGCACTACCTTCGGCGGGATCTGTTCCTGCACCCACTTCATCTAAAAGAATTAAAGAATTACCATTATTACGGGGTAAAGCTTGAATAATTCGACTAATACGGCGAATATGACCAGAAAAAGTAGATAAGCTCTGTTGTAAAGACTGTTCGTCGCCAATATCAGCCAAGATTACCTCAAACCAGGGTAATTCTACAGGCACCTGTGCTGGCACAAACATACCTGCTTTTGCCATCAACGCAGCCAGCCCCATTGTCTTCAGGGTAACGGTTTTGCCACCCGTATTCGGTCCTGTAATTGCCACCACTTTGGTCTCAGGCTTGACTAAGACATCAATTGGTACGACTGCTGTTCCCGATTCATGACATTGCTGCCACACTAACAGGGGATGACGTAAACGACGTAGGGTAGTATTTTCTTGTTCTGGATCGATAAACCGAGGCGGATTTGCCTCTAACCACAAGCCATAACGCGCCCTTGCTGTAGCTAAATCTAAGATCGTGGCGG
Source organism: Cyanobacteriota bacterium (assembly GCA_039796815.1). Taxonomy (GTDB): domain Bacteria; phylum Cyanobacteriota; class Cyanobacteriia; order Cyanobacteriales; family Xenococcaceae; genus Waterburya. The sequence goes on from JBDKJC010000487.1 coordinate 3,050, forward strand.
CAATTAAAACTTTTTCTAAATCTTCTTGTACCGCTGCCACCTTTGCTGACAGCCCTTGTAAAATAATTTCTTCTTCTCGCTGTTGTTGGCGTTCTTTTTGCCGTAGCTGATTACCGAGGTGAATAATCACATTTGGCTCAATATAATAAGTTGAACCTGTACTGGAAACATCGTGAACAATCCCTTTAATTGTCTCCTTTTGACCAGGTTTGACAGCTAGGACAAAGCGATCGCCCCGCTGGGTAATTACCGCTTCCTGGATGGCTGTGGAGTTACGCTGCATAATGCCTTGCAGCACGTCATAGATGCGTCTGCGAAGATTTTTAACCTCACTCCGAATCCCTGCTATTTTTGGGTTAGCGCGATCGGTTATTTCAGCGCGATCGTCAATACAATGATGGATTTCCTGTTCAATCTCAGGATAGGTACGCACATCAGCTACTAACTCAGATAAGGTTACCAGCTCTTCGTTGGCATCAATCAAACGTCTGAGATAACGCATCCCTGCTAGGGTAGTAGCTATATCTAGCAATTCCTGAGCTGATAAAATTCCGCCAATGCCCGCTCTTTCTAAAGACGCGCCAACATCTTTAATCCCTTTAAAGCTCCAACCTGAATCTAACTGCTGTTCTAGATTATAGACTTCCTGGGTTTGAGCCAGTAAATTTTCGCTTTCTGCCCTGGTAGTGGGCAATCTCAAATGACGCGCTGCCACCACACCTAACTTAGTTGCTGCGAAGGTAGCTAAATTCTGGCACAAACGTTGCCATTCTAATAAGTCTAAAGTTTCAGTGGTAATCACAGGCAGTCTGTCATGCTTCTA
>JBDKJC010000488.1:0-3866 GCA_039796815.1 Cyanobacteriota bacterium
TCGAGCCAAAGCGATCGCATGTCAACTCAAATCCTATCAAGGAGAAAGGGCCTTACTACTTTATCCTTCTGGATTAGAATTTATTACAGCTTTCTTTGGCTGTTTGTATGCTGGAGTAGTGGCTGTTCCCGTTTATCCTCCCAAACGTAATCAAAAGTTGTCTCGTTTTTTGGCTATAGCCAATGATGCTCAAGCAAAGTTGGCACTGACAACTACATCAATATTGTCTGATATCGAACGAAAATGGGAGCAGGAATCAGGCCTGTCAAACCAATTAAAGTTCATAGCGACTGACACTATAGACACAAGCCCCCAAGAATTTTTTCTAAGACCGATAATATCAGAAAACCTGGCGTTTTTGCAATATACTTCTGGTTCTACAGGAACACCTAAAGGAGTGATGGTAACTCATGGAAATATCATCCACAACCAGCAGCTGATTCAACAGGCTTTTGGTCATAGTGAGCAGACTATATTTGTTGGCTGGTTGCCTTTGTTTCATGATATGGGATTAATTGGCAATGTCCTACAGCCAATGTACCTAGGAATTCCCTGTATTCTAATGCCTCCAGTAGCGTTTCTGATGAAACCCATTCGTTGGTTGAAAGCGATTACTAAATATCGAGCTACTACCAGTGGGGGACCAAATTTTGCTTACGATTTATGTGTAAGAAAAGTTCAGCCAGAACAATTAGCTGATCTCGATCTAAGTAGTTGGGATGTAGCTTTCAATGGAGCAGAGCAAGTTCGTAACGAAACTTTGAATCTGTTTGCTGAAAAATTTCAAACCTGCGGTTTTAAGCTTGACCATTTTTACCCTTGTTATGGGATGGCAGAAACAACTTTGTTAGTGTCTGGAGGTTTGAAAAAATCACCTCCAATCGTGAAGTGGTTACAAGCAGAAGCTTTGGAAACAAATCACATAATAGATTCAACTGATGCAGATTCAGATCTATCAGCGAGAACTAGAGCAATAGTTGGATGTGGTCGTATGTGGTTAGACAATAAAATTGCGATCGCTCATCCAGAATCTTTAGAAAATTTTGGTGATGGACAAGTAGGAGAAATTTGGTTGTCTAGTGGCAGTGTAACCAAAGGATATTGGCAGCGCTTATCAGAAACTCAAGATACTTATAATGCCTATTTGGCAAATGGTTCTGGCCCGTTTCTCCGTACAGGAGATTTAGGCTTTTTACTTGATGGTGAGTTGTTCGTTACAGGAAGACTCAAAGACGTGATTATCATCAGAGGTCAAAATCATTATCCCCAAGACATCGAACTTATAGTTCAGAAAAGCCATCCAGCACTAAGACCTAATTGCGGTGCAGCCTTTACCATAGAAGTCAAAGGTCAAGAAAAACTAGTTATTGTCCAAGAGTTGGAGCGAAGCTACTTGCGCAAGTTAAATGTCAATGAAGTGGTCGGCAATATTCGCCAGGCAGTGAGCTACGAAAACGATCTCGAAGTCTATGCCGCGGTATTAGTTAAGACTGGCAGTATTCCTAAGACTTCTAGTGGCAAGATTCAACGTCGTGCTTGTCGGACTCAATTTTTGAATGGAAGTTTAAGTGTCGTGGAAGATTACTGTCCTAATCCTCAGTATAAATCGGAATTTCGTCACCTTCAGGCTGAGATTGGTTCTGTTTTGCAGCAATTATCAGCTGACAGATAGATAAAGAAACTACAGGTTATGCAGAACTTGGATTGTAACTAATTATAATTAGCTTAAAAAGAATGGAAACTCAGACTAATCAAATAAATTCAATCTCGAGCGATCGAGAAAGCAAAATCGCCACCGCCAATAACGTACCTACACAAGTAGAAATTCAAGACTGGATAGTTAACTACATCGCAGAACTGCTAGAGATAAAAGCAGACATGATTGATGTCACTATTCCCTTCGATCGCTATGGATTAGATTCTGCCGTCGCCTACGAACTAGCTGGAGATTTAGAAACTTGGCTAGATCGAGAACTAGACCCTACCTTAATTTACAATTACCCGACTATCGAAACATTAACTCAGCAATTAACTGAAGAACTCAAAGCTTAAAGTATCAGCAAAAAACAAGCATCTTCGAGATTTAAGTCAAAATCATTGCCCAACAATACTCAAATCTAACTTAGGAATAAGCCATCCCATGACTAACCAAGCCCAGTTTACATCACAGGCTTTGAAAGAATCATCGTCAACTCTTCCTAAACCGAGCCAAAGTAAGCATTTCCAAGTAATTGAAAAGACCTATAAGCACAACACTGATTCTGACTACACAGAAAAAATGTGGCAGCTTGCTAAAAATTTTGATTATGCCAGCAACAGCAACTGTTACTGGACTCTTCCTGAACTATCTTTACTCTATGGAACTCCACTTTACGAAGCTGCCTCTCCCACTCAAAAGTTAGCTCTCAATCATTTGTTTTGGATTAGCAACTATCACTACATCGCAGTTAGTGAAGCTAGTACTAGGGTTTACAATATGGTTACAGCCGGTGTTTTTCAAAATTTAGGAGGTTATGACCAACTTTACCGCGAACTAGAATTTGAAACCGACCAAGAGAGCTATCATATTAGAAGCTTTCAAAAGATTTTTCATAACACAAAAATAGCTTTAGTCGGGAAGTCAACCCTTGGTAATCCCTTATCTAGCAAGTCAGATCGAGGAAAGTTAAGGAAATTGCTGCCTCAGTCTCTACAACAGCGTTTGTTCCCAAACCAAAGCTATCAATCACAATTTTCAACTTACCAAAACTATGTGTTGGGTTCTATAGCTAAAAAGCTACTCCAAGACAAAGAGCAATACTATTCTCAGCATTTAAGAAAACTAGAACAAAAAAATCAGCCGATGGCCGCTGCCTCGGAAGGTATATTGGGGCAAATAGCTTCTCGTAATTGGTTGCAATTTTTTACTGTGAACTGGGGAATTTCTCCATTTATGGCATGCCAGTACTACTCAATACGCTACACAGCTAACGCCTATTTAAAGAGTTGGGAATACGTCTACTACAAGTATTTTCAAGAATTAGAGAAAAAGGGTGAATTTATTCCAACCCCCACAGCTATTTCCTATTACCATCTATTAGATGAGTCTTTCCACACCACAATTTCTCAGACAATTGCCAAAGATATGTACAAAGAACTTCCTAAGCCAACGGCTTATGAAAAGTTTTTGTCAGGTCAAATGATTTCCACGATGCAAAAAAATATGCTGGGTGGTCTTTCTGCTGTTTTGCCAGGTCGCTGTGTAGCAGATAGTCCCTCTTTTATGCTGTTTATCTACAAGCTGTTAAAATCCCCCGTGTTTGAAATGTCCGATCGAGAAAGTCTTTATTGGATGGAAAAGTCTTTTTGCCATGAACACGATGGCTTCCATGTAGGACTCAAATATCGAAATAGATTTCTAGAAGCACAGCGTAGATTTTTTAGCTGTTTAGATTATCAGTGGATTGTCAATCGGGAAATGAAGATTATGGCTGCTGGAGGATCGATCGAGCGGGCTATCAAAAACAACATAAAAGTCTTTGAAAATTTTTCCAGTTCTTTGTCTTAGAGTAACTAGGTTTTATATCAATAGACTCGATCGACAATAGCCCCAAAGTAAGCGATTTCTTTTGTCACATAAAGCTATTGATTGCTTTGAATTTCAAATCCTCAACAACACTTTCTCACCTAATGCCAATACTATCTAATCAATTTAGGTCAGTAGGCAATAACCAAAAATTAAAAGAGTATCGCAAAAGACAATGGAAAATATTGCTATTATTGGGCTAGGATGTCGTTTCCCAAAAGCAGAAAGCCCAGAGTCCTTCTGGCATCTTTTGAGTAATGGTATAGATGGAATTACAGAAGTTCCAGCAGATAGATGGAAC
>JBDKJC010000489.1:0-3858 GCA_039796815.1 Cyanobacteriota bacterium
AATAGAGGAAGCTAATTAATGTTGCCAGAGGCTTTCCTCCCGCTAACACTCTATAGAAGAGGCGAGCAGGAAGATTAAAGTCGAGAACTAGGTTTAAAAGCATGATTTTGAGTTAGAAATAAAAAAAATAAAATACTTAATTTAAGGGGATAGGAGTAACTGTTTTAGTAGCTAAAACGCGAATCTTAGTAATTAATTCATTTTGCATTGCGTCTGAATTTCCTCCTAAAGCAGTTTGAGGTTTTGCCATGACATCAACTACCCCTGCCTTCATCACCTGGTATATAGTTTCCGTATCATTTTTTTGCACAGTATTACTTAGCACTAAAATTGGCGTAGGATAGTGAGCCATGATCTGTTTGGTAAATTCTAAGCCGTCCATTTCAGGCATTTGTAAATCAGTGCAGATTACGTCGGGCTGAAGTTTAAAGGTTAAATCCAATCCTTCTTTGCCGTTGCTGGCTTTGCCCACTACTTCAATATGGCGAGAAGAATTGAGCATCTTTTCGTAGATGTTGATGGCAACAGGGGAATCTTCCACTAGTAGAACTTTGATTTTGGACATAATTTGAGTTAATTAATGGTGAGCATGAATTAATTGATCCAGAGTTTTTAAGAGTAGTTGTTGATTAAAATCACCTTTGGTTAGATAAGCATTAGCTCCTGCTGCCATCCCACGACGTTTATCTTCTCGAGACGCTAGAGTGGTAATTAAAACAATGGGCAGGCGATCGTATTTACTGTTTTGACGAATCTTGGTCGTCATTTCTAAGCCCGTCATTTGAGGCATTTCTACGTCCGATAGTACGATATCAAACTCTTGAGCTTGAACCTGCTGTAAACCAAGAAATCCATTCTCGGCAACGGTAACGTCATAACCTGCACCCTGCAACAGCCTCCGCATTTGGGTCAGGATAATGATTGAATCCTCTACCAGTAGGAGTCTATTTTTAGTGGCAAGGGAAGTGGTGGAGGGTACAGCGTTCCAACTGCCTTTTCTAAGGGAATGAAGTAAATCCACAGGATTAAGAATCATACAGACTTCTCCACTACCTAAGATAGTTGCTCCAGTAATATTAGGAATACGCTTGAGCAGTTTACTTTGAGGTTTGAGTACAATATCTTGCTGATCGACTAAATCATCAACAATGACCCCAAAAAGCTCGCTGCCGACTTGTAGCACGATACAGGAGAGATAATTTTTAGAACGATAAACTTGTGGGGTAGGTAACTGGAGTAAGCTACCAAGCTGTTTAACGGAAAGCGGTCGCTCTTCAAAGTTAATAGTAGGTTTCCCTTCCAGCTCATAAATATCTTGAGGAGAAAGGGTGATCATAGTTTGAATAAATTCCAAAGGCAAAGCATAAAGAGTCCGCTCAATTTCGATAATCAGAACTTTAGTGGTTGCCAAGCTAGTATTTAAACGGACTTGGAATTTACAGCCATTGCCAGGGACAGAAGTTACCTGAATTGCTCCTTTAAGACGTTCTACATTCGCCCGAACCACATCTAAACCGACGCCTCTACCTGAAAGTTCAGTAATTTCGGTACGAGTGGAAAAACCAGAGGCAAAAATCAAAGATTGAATCTCAGATTCACTCATAGCAGCTATTTCTGCTTCAGTATGCATTTTACGGCGAATAGCAGTATTACGAATACTACTGATGTTTAAGCCTCGTCCATCATCACTAAGATCGATGCCGATGCTGCTTCCCATTTGATAGCCTCGTAGAAGCAAAGTTGCGGTTGTGGCTTTACCTTTAGCAATACGTTCTGGGGGAGTTTCTATCCCGTGGTCGATCGCATTACGAATTAAATGTAGCAAGGGATCTTTGATTTCTTCTAAGATTCGTTTATCAGCTTTAGTATCTCCGCCTTCGATAATTAATTCGATTTCTTTGCCCTGTTGACGAGCAAGATCTCGCACCATACGGGGATAAATATTGAACACTGTAGCTAGAGGTAACTGTCTTAAGCCGTTAATTCCCGACTCAAGGCGATCGCTAATAATTCCTAAACTAGCAACATCTTCACTAGCTCTAAGGCGTAGATTATTGATCAAACTCCCGAGAATATCTACTCGCTGTTCAGTATTGTTTAAGAACTGTTTGAGAGGTTGCAAAAGCTGTGGATCTAAAGCTTGTTCAATCTCCGTAACAATTGAGCTATCCTGTTTGATCCATTCCGACCATAAAGCTGATATCTGCTCGATTTCTGCCATTTGTTGCGAAATTCGCAGTTTAGTTACGTTTAATTCACTCGCTTGAGTCATGAGAGTGTCTAACTTTTGTGGCTCAACCCGAATTGTGTCAATCTGATAGTCTTGATTAATTACAGGAGTTACTACAGACTGTTCGGGTTTAAGGCTAGCAATAGTTGAAACAGCAAAACTAGACTCATCAGCTGATGAGTCATCAGTAAAGAAATCTTCTGTAAATTGTTCGGGAGTAGAATCACTGCCAAAAAAGTCATCATCATCATTATCACCATCACTATCACCAAAGAAGTCATCACTATCGTCAAACAAGTCTGGTTGAGTAGTAGCAGGTGAATTGCCTGACAACTCCATCAGCGACGCTAAGACGGCAATAGGATCGATGTTAACCGATTCCCCTGTAATTGCCTGATGAGAAAGCTGGTTAATTGCATCAATACCTTGATAAAGGCGATCGCATACTTCGGGAGTAATTTCGCTATGTCCTGCCTTAATTCCTTCCACACAGTCTTCTAACTGATGCACTAGCATCTCAATCTCATCTAGTCCCAGCATTCGAGAGTCACCCTTGAGGGTGTGAGCTTCCCGCAAAAATTCCTCTAGTGCTGAGGCATCTTGGGGATTTTTCTCCAAGATCATTAGATCGGATTCCAACTTTTGCAGGTGTTCACTGCTAGAAATCTTATACAGTAGTCTCAGCTCTTCGTCTTCGATCATCATAGATTTACAGAGTTAATATAGAAATCTGCATTAAACTGCTTTGGAAATAGCCATAAGCTATTGGTTTGATTAAACAATTGCCTTGAGTTTTTCGGTTGATTTTTTCAGTTCTACTGTAGAAGCCTTAACATCTTGCATATCTGCTGCCGTATCCATCGCACCCAGGTTAAGAGCGTTAATTGCTGCTAGAACCTCTTGAATACTAACCGCTTGCAGTTTCGCTGCTTGGGCGATTTCGGAGGTGTTGGAGAATACGTTGGATACTGCATTTTTTACCCCGATAAATGATTCGGCAGTATCTAGCGCCAATTCAATACTAGATTCAGCAGTTTTCTTACCTTCGTCGGTTACCATGACGGCGCTGTTCATCGCAGTCTGAACATCTGTTACCAGTTTGTTGATTTTGTCGGCAGACTTACGACTTTGATCCGCCAGTTTCCGAATCTCACCCGCAACCACCCCAAAACCTTTACCATACTCTCCAGCACGAGCAGCCTCAACCGCTGCGTTTAGTGCCAGCATGTTGGTTTGGTTAGCCAAATCCCCTACCACCTCTGATATTCCCGCAATTTGTTCAGTTTGTTCACTCAGGTTGATGATCTGTTCGGCAATTTCTCTTACCCTGTCTTTGAGACTTTCCATACCTACCCTAGTTTGCTCCACTGTTTCTGCTCCAGATTCTGCTAGAGTAAGAGCTGTATTGGCACTTGTTGCCGATTCTTCAGCCTGTGCTGCCGAACGACGGGAAGTTTCACCCAAAGAATCCACCGTAGAAGTGGTTTGACTGACGGAACCAGCCTGTTCATTGGCTATTACCTCTTGGTTTTCTACCTTGGCAGCAATATCGTCAGAAGATTGAGTAATAGTATTGGTAAATTTGTATAGAGTAGAAGCAATTTGGCGTGAACTATAAATAATCAAAC
>JBDKJC010000490.1:0-3858 GCA_039796815.1 Cyanobacteriota bacterium
TTACAGAATGCTCGATTCTCTCTATTCCGATAAATTTTATCTACATGAACTGAGGATGGATAGTATCCAGTGTAGTTTTTATAGGCTTCTACTTGTGTTTTAAAATCTCCAGATTCGTTAAAATTATCCCAACTTAAATGATCTAAAAACACATAATTTTCAAAACAGCTTACTGAGATTTTCGCGCCAAATTCCACAGGTTTTCCCGCTTTGCCTCTGACGATAGGGCGGATATGCGGTTGGGTTATACTGACGATTCTATCATCAATTCTGTTTGATTCATGCTCATACATCCACAATTGTTGACGATAAACTTCTGCGACTACCAACAACATTTTATATTTGCTTGGAGCTAGGTTACTTAAATCTGCTCCTGAATTAACTAAGTTTTCTATATGAGATAAATTTCTTTTTATGTATTGTAATTGTTTGGCGAGTTCCGACCTTATTTCTTGTCGAGATGGACGACGTTTTTTGGCTACTTTTAAATAATCTTTTCTCGCTTTTTTTCGATAAGTTCTTGGCTTTTTTGCTCTCTTTGTTTGATGGCTTTTATAGAGACTATCTAGGATTTTTTCTGTTTGCACTCTCCCTTGATTTAATACTCCTAAATCATTGGGGTAACTTATATCTCCAGGCGCACAAGTAGCATCTAATATTAACTTTCCTCTATTTTTTGTTTCCTCTAGTTCTGAGTCTTCTTTTTTTTTACCTTTTCTGATTCTTCTGTTTGTTTGAAGGAATTTTTCACCATTTTTCGATTAATTTGATTGATTAAATTTTGGTCTATTCTTTCTCGAAAATAAACCATCATCGATGGGTCAAATGGCTCAGAATTACTATAGTCTGATAGCCCTATAAAGTATTGTAAATAAGGATTTTCTTTAATTTGTTCTACCGTTTCTCTATCACTTATTCCTAGTTTTTCTTTAATAATTAACGCTCCCAATGCCATCCGAAATGGTTTGGCTATTGCACCCATTTTTTCGGAAAAATTTTGGGCGTATTCTGATTCAAAATCTGACCAAGGAATCAACTGAGCCATGATTACCCAACGATTATCTGGGGACAACTCAATTGCAACAGGTAATTCAAATTTTTCTGGGGTAAGCTCAGACTGATTAGCTTTACGGTACATTTGTTCTTGCCGATTAAAGTGCAAGGGTCTTTAACCAATTTTAGAGGTTTTTCGCCTCTTTTCCCTAACTTTTTTCTGAGCCCAAGCGAACTCTAACCTTTATTGGCTCAAGCTTGTCAAGTTATTCAGCAAACCCTAATTAATCAATTCACCTACCCCACGCCAAACGGCGTGCCTTTTAAATCTGTGGCGACTAACACTAAAACTGGGCAAATAGCCCTTTTGAGCCTAACTTTCAAAGCCTTATCTTAATTTTGGGCAACCTAAATCTATTCCTGTCTTATCTAAAACTATGTTTGACGCACAACTAGCCCCAATCGACCACTCTTATTTAACTACCCTTCAGTTTTATTCCAGTGACTACGAATTGGTATTAAAGCAATTTGTTATTCGTTATGGCGATCGCCATCCTATCTTCTATTGGAACAATGGTTATCAATGCTTGGTTAAATTGAGTTTAGAGCAGGGACAGCTAAGATACTATCTAATTAAGCAACCTATTTCTGAAAACCCCCTAGCTTTAATTCAACAAAAAAAATTACCCGCTGGATTGTATCTATTCGATAATCTGCTAGATTTTGAATTAATGACAGAGAGAGAGCGATCGATTCGGGAGTCGCAAATTTTTAACTGTGCCAATCGGCTGCTTTACCATTCCCAAGTCAAAGTAGTTCTTTTAGGAGAATGGGTTCAACTTAGTCCCAAACTCAGGCTTAAAATTGCCCAGATAAAATTGGGACTGCCAACCGACAGAGAAATCGAGTCTGTTCTCAAGACTCAATTGCCACAAAATCCACCAGTCAAGCTTATCTCTGCCTGCCAGGGACTAGCTTGGGGTGATATCTACTATGAAATAGAAAAGTTTCAATCACAACAGCAGTCAATTACTTCTGCTTCTTTGGAAGTGCTTACTCAACAAATGATGGCACTTAAAGAAGAACGTCTTAACCATAGCGATCTTAATCTCGAATACTTTAGTCAACCAGAAATTCCGCGCATGGGTGGTAACGAGATCCTTAATCAATTTTTAGCCGACAAGCTGAGCAAGCTCAATGAGCCTAATGCCCGACACTACGGTCTTAAGCCACCTAGAGCTATGCTGTTTGTGGGTCCTCCAGGGACGGGAAAAAGTTTAAGAGCGAAGATGACAGCCAAAGCTTTGGGCTATACTCTCTTGGGAATTTCCTTTGGTGACATTATCGGTGCAGATAATCCAGATCGGGTTATTTCTCGCTTGCTTGAATTAGCCGAGAGTCTTGGTAAAGTAATTCTCTTTCTCGATGATTGGGACAAAGGACTGGCTGATTGGGAATCGGGAGGTTCTGCTCGTCGTATAGTCCAAAAACTACTTACCTGGATGCAGGAACATAGTTCACCAGTCATTACCATTGCTACTGTTAATCGGATCGAACTGTTACCCATAGAGCTATTACGTCGTTTTGATGATGGTGGTATTTGGATGATTGACTTGCCCAATCGAGGGGAAATCTACGATATCTTTAATATTTACCTCAATCAATACTTTCCGCATCAATTTACCGTTTCTCAGCCCCAGTCAGTATCTTCTACTCCCTGGAGCAAAGAACAGTGGACAGATTTATTGGATGCAGCAGAGGAATGCACGCCAGTAGAAATTGCCGATGTGGTTAAAACTTGTCTAGCTGATTGGTATTGTAGTCTACCCGATTGCGATCGCCTTCGGCGCAGCGAAGCTGTTCGCGTAGCGTACCCTTCGGGTAATCGCGCTAGTAAGGAATGTTCTCCCATCATTGAGTTTAATTATTTACTGAATCAAGTGAACCAAATTGAGAAAGCTTCTGTACGAGCAGCAGAATCAATTCAAGCGATGCGAAATAACGCTTGGTTCGCTCGCCCCGCTTCTAGCCCTGATAATAGTCCTTTTAAGTTAGAGGAAGAAGCTTTGTTGGGTGGAGGCTAACAGTGGTTTGAGCTTTACTGTACTCTTCAAATATTAAAGTTATCACTCGTGTACGCGATGTAGGAAAATATGTCTGGACAAATGACGATAAAATATATAATTAATGTGTAGCGATAAATAAACCAAAAAAATATGGTTCTCAGTAGCGAAATATTAAATCCGCTAATTATTAGACAGCAACTTCGTTTGTCTCAAGAGCGCATGAGTCATTTACTACACATTAGTTCCAAAACTTTATGGCGATGGGAAAATACCAATGCGTCTCCCAGCAATAAAGCCAAGGCACATTTAGCTAAACTCAAACAAATCGCTTCTTTAGCTGAAAAAGTATATACCGTTGAAGGAGTAGAAGAATTTCTTTTTACCCCAATAGAAGAATTCGGAGGACATACAGCTTATGACATTCTCTCTTTAGGAGAATACGACCGAGTAATTGCTGCTTTAGCTGCTGACTATGAGGGATTAGGCTACTAAGAAATGCTGCAAAATTTGATGGAACCCTGGTCGGGAAAAGCTTATCGGCATCTTCCTGATGGAAATTATGATGTTTATGATTTTAGCTACACAGGATTGGCAGCAAACAACCGTTGGAATATTCAAGGTGAACAAACTCTCTATCTAGCAGGTGGTGTAGATGTAGCAGCAGGAGAGTGCTCGCGCCATTACGGGGCTTACAAGCTGGCGACGCAGGTTCGCCAGACAGCCCCTCTCCAATTTAATCGTTCTCAACAGCTTGCAGCTAAAACTAAACGCAGAAAAGTTTATCAAATGACGGTCAAAC
>JBDKJC010000491.1:0-3853 GCA_039796815.1 Cyanobacteriota bacterium
ATCTAGTGCGATCGAGGAGCAAATCGTGAAAATGCAACCGATTAAATCGAGCTGGTTAGTGGTTCGCAACCAACAGTTTTCGTTCCAGGTTGATCGCCGCGCTCCAGTCGTGTTCATGGTGTTGCTCGTGTTGACACTGGTGGCAATGGTGCTCAACACTGCGGTAGGAGAATATCTAATCTCTCCTTTAGATGTGGTCAAAACGTTACTGGGAATCGACACTGGCAATTCCGACCATGCCTTTATCATCCACACCCTGCGGTTGCCGCGTACCCTGGTCGCCGTGCTAGTGGGCATGGCATTGGCGATCGCTGGAACTATTACCCAAGGAATTCTGCGCAATCCTCTAGCGGCACCAGGAGTAATTGGTGTCAATTCTGGTGCTTCGTTAGCTGCCGTCATCCTGCTCGTGCTATTCCCTGGTGCGCCAATTTCATTGTTACCGCCTGCTGCCTTTGGAGGTGGGTTTGTGGTGTTCGTGTTGATTTACGGGTTGGGGTGGAGAGGTGGCATTGCGCCAGTTCGCCTGATTCTGGTTGGCGTTGCCTTTACTCTGATTGCAGACAGTTTCACCAGTATCCTGACCACCTTTGGCAATATTGAAACGGTGTCGTCAGCGTTGGTATGGCTAGCTGGAAGTGTCTATGGTCGCACTTGGGAACAACTACTCGCTCTGCTGCCCTGGCTGGTCGTTCTTTGTCCGACTGCACTGTTCATGGCACGCGAGATGAATGTACTCAATTTGGGAGATGATGTGGCACGGGGGTTGGGCAGCTCTGTGGAGCGACAACGGATCTTATTACTGACGATTAGTGTAGCGTTATCGGGTGCGGCAGTGGCGACGGCGGGGGGAATTGGGTTTGTGGACTTTATCACGCCTCACATTGCTCGCCGACTCGTGGGGGCATCTCACCAGGGTCTGCTGCCCGTTGCCGCTGTTACGGGTGGCTTGCTAGTGGTCGTGGCAGATCTGATTGGACGCCTTCTGTTTGCGCCGATCGAACTGCCCGCTGGTTTGATTACCTCTGGGATTGGAGCACCATACTTCCTCTACTTACTGATGCAACGTCGTCGAGCCATTTAACTCTCATCACTTCACCCATAACGTTGCAGGCGTTACAAGTAATATCAGGGATTTGAGTAAGTGCGATTCGCTGATGTCAGGAACTTTTATAAAATAGGAGAGTATCGCCTTTATTACTAAACTTAATTTTTATCAGCGATCGCTATACAAAGCTGAAATTAAGTAAATTCGTTTAATTACTTTTTTGAGTTAATCATCTGCGGAATGTCGGATGAATCTAGCTAAGATTGAAGAGAAGTGGCTTGATTTTGACAGTCAGGGCATAAACCAAAAAATTCTAGGGTATGGTAATAAACCCTAAATTCTTGAGACTGAAACCAGCAATCTAACTTTTCAGCTATTGGACAATCGATAACGACAATTGATCGCTGACAATTAAGACAGTTGAGGTGGTGTTGGTGATGTGATGAAGTTGCGCTATAGAAAGATTTACCATTGGTACTAGGTCTTTCTTGAATTAAGCCCTCTTGTTTAAGAAATTTCAAAGCACGATACACCGTTGCTAATCCCATCTTTTTGCCTTGACGGCGTAACTCTAAATGCAAATCTTGAGCATCGATTTCTTGCTGGAGTTGGCGAAGGAGATCGAGAACGGTTTTTTGACTGTGGGCTTGTCGAACTTGCATAGAAACTGCTAACTATAAAGCTGGATTGACATTGGAAGATATGTGAAATTAATCAATTTAAGCAAAACTTCTAATTCTTCAATGTATGATAATGGTTATCATTATTTTTTATAATAACAAAATAAATAAATGCTAATCAACAGTCCTAAAATGCTATTAAACTTTTTCTTAACTTCCAGGAGAATTTTTTTAAAATACTCTTTATTGACTGGTTTAACTTGCGTATCAGCTATTTCAATAAATGCCGTTGCCACGGCACAAAACGATTCCAGTCCTAAAGTTGTCACGACTTTCCTGCCGATTCATTTGTTTACTCAAGCCGTAGTGGGAGATACGGGGCAAGTAGACATCTTAATTTCTCCTGGGACAGAAGTACACGATTATCAAGCCACCCCAGATGATGTCAAACTGTTAGCCCAAGCAAATGTGCTAGTAGAAAACGGTTTGGGTATTGAAGAGTTCTTAGCAGGTTTAGTAACCAATGCAGGTAATTCTAAACTCCAGCAAATTGATGCTAGTGAAGGAATAACAGTCATTAAAGAGGAAGAACACGAACACGAACATGAGGAAGAAGAGGAACATGGACACCATCACGAAGGGGGCAATCCTCACGTCTGGTTAGATCCAGTTTTAGCCCAACAACAGGTAGCAACTATCCGCGATCGCCTGATTGCTATAAATCCAGATAACGCAGACAACTATCGTACCAATGGTTCAGCTTATATCCAACAACTACAACAGTTAGATGGTGAATTTAAACAAAAATTAGCACCAGTCAAAGGCTGTAATTTTATTACTTTTCATGATGCTTTTCCCTATTTAGCCCAACGCTATGGACTCAAACAAGAAGCGATCGTCGAAATCCCCGAAGACAGTATTACCCCCAAAGATATCCAACGAGTACAAAAAGCTGCGAACCAGTATCAAGTCAAAGCCTTACTAACCGAACCTGGAATTGAAGATAAACGCATCCAGCAAATATCTAGTGATTTAAATCTCCCATTAGAAGCGATCGATCCTCTGGAGTCAGGAAAAACTGACCCACAATATTATTTTCAAGTCATGCGGAGTAATTTAGCAGCGTTAGAAAGAGCGTGTAAATAAAGTCAAGAGTCAAAAGTCAAAAGTCAAAAGTAATTTTCTTGATTGTTGCTTCTGCTTTTAAAAACACTAAATTCAATGTACCAAAAATTATCTATCCTCCAACCAATAGTTACAGTCAAAGATTTATCGGTGATGCGTGGGCAATATCTAGCAGTAGATCATGTCTCTTTTGAACTATTGCCAGGAACTCATACAGCAATTATTGGCCCTAATGGTGCGGGCAAAAGTACTCTAATCAAAACTATTTTAGGCTTAATTGAAAAGCGATCGGGTGAGATTAAGCTATTTAATTGCAGTGGCAGACAATTAAATCGATTTAAAACTGAAATTGGTTATATTCCGCAAAAGTTTCCTTTTGATCGTACCTTTCCTTTAACCGTATCCGAGTTAGTGGCTTTGGGATTAAACACTAAGCAATGGTGGTACAACCGTAAACGCAAACATAGAATTATTCATCAAGCTTTAGAACAAGTTCATCTGAGTAAACAAGCTAAACAAAAAATCGGTACTCTTAGCGGAGGGGAATTAAAACGAGTCTTACTAGCTTATTGTTTAGTTACTCCCCGTCGGCTTTTAGTCTTAGATGAAGCTTTAGCAGGAGTAGATGCTACGGGAGAAATGGAATTTGCTGCTTTACTAAATAATCTCAAACAAGAACAAAACTGGACGATTTTAGAAGTTTCCCACGATTTAGATTTAGTTAATAAATATTGCGACTCAGTTATCTGTCTCAATCGCCAGTTACTGTATCAAGGTTCACCTCAAGATACTCTTACACCAGAAAACTTACTACAAATATACGGTTCTTTAGTTAGTCCTACCTGTCATCATCATGAACCTACCAGACGTACTGAGTCTATTTAGTTTACCCTTCATGCAAAGGGCAATCCTGGGAGGTGTGCTGTTTGGCATTTTAGGGGGAATTTTAGGCAGCTTTTTAATCCTGCGTCGTCTCTCTTTATTTGGTGATACTGTCGGACATTCGGCAATGTTAGGAGTAGTTTTAGCTGCGTTATTAGAACTTCCTTCTACTTCGACA
>JBDKJC010000492.1:0-3849 GCA_039796815.1 Cyanobacteriota bacterium
TTATTTAACTGATTCTCAGCAACAGCTTTTGCCAACCAAACAAGAGATTGAGTTTTTTCATGAACACGGTTGGTTTATTACCAAAAAAGTTCTTCCTGAAACTTTAATCGATAGAGTTTTTGAGGCGACAGAAGAATTTTATCAAGGTAGAACAGATGCTAAATTACCGATCGCAGGATGCTCGAATTGGCACAAAGGTGATAATGTGGCTGTGAGAAATAATGAATATATATCCTTTCAGAAAAAAGCTTTTCGAGAATTATCGTTACAGCCTATAATTGGTGCGATTGCTGCAAGATTAATGGATACTGATACAGTTAGATATTTTCAAGACCAATTAATTAGCAAAGAGCCAAATCAAAGTGTCGATACTCATGTAGGCTGGCATACAGACTGTTCCTATCATTCTAACTGTACATCCCACAAGTTATTAACGGTTTGGATTCCTCTCCATGATGTTGATGAACAGCATGGCTCTTTGGTGATGGTCGATCGTAGTCATAAATGGTCGCATACCGAAAATTTGCGCGGATTTAATTACAATAACCATCATTCAGTCGAGCAAGAATTTACTCAAGAGGGTAAAAAGTTTCACAAAATCCCCTTTAAGCTAAAAAAGGGTCAAATCAGTTTTCATCATTCTTCCATAATCCATGGCAGCTATCCTAATCACAGTAAGATGATGCGTCGGGCGATCGTGATTAATTTACAAGACGGGGAGAATCGCTACCGACCTTACTATAATCAGGGCAAGCAAATTCATCATTTTTTAGATTCATTATGTCGTCAACAAGCCAATGGTTTTCCTGACTATACAGATCCCGCTATTTTTCCCGTGGTTTGGTCAGAACGGTAGGCTTATCAAAATAAGTCTTTTTCAGATCTTAATCTTAGCGGGTTTCCCTCTTTCAGCTAGAATTTTTTAGTTTGCTGCTCGGTAATCCAGTCTAAACTGTATGATATTCCATGGCATAGCAGATCAGTTCAATACGATTATTAAGCTCCGATTTACGCAAGAGACTGCTCACGTATTTTTCAATGGTACGGGGAGAGAGATGTAATTGTTGACCGATTTCAATATTTGAGCGACCTTCGATTACTAGTTTCAAAACTTCTGTTTCCCGTGGAGTTAATTGAAGTTTTTCAGACAGCTTGCTGAAATCATGATCTTTCTCTGCACTATCCAATTTGTCAGGTTGAACAAGAACACTGGTTGGTTCAATTCGATCGCCATGAGAAAATCTTAACTCCGAATGAATAGCTTGCGATCGCTCTAGCAAATTACGAATAATTGCCCCTAATTCTTCCATTTCAAAAGGTTTTGGCAGATACATATCACAGCCTACTTGATAACCGTGAATCCGAGATGTTGTTTCGCTGTATTCACTTAGTAAAATCACTGGTAATAAACGGTATTGGGGCAGCCGACGAATACTTTTGATCAATTCATAACCGTTTTTATACGGCATTTTGATGTCAGAAATTAATAAATGAGGATGATATTTTTCCAACATCGACAGAGCTTGTTCGCCATTTTCTGCCGTAATGACTGAATAACCGTTTAATTCTAAATAATCATTGATTAATAAACGTATTGCTGGGTCGTCTTCAGCAACCAAAATAAATAAAGGCATTAGCTTTTAGCCTACTTTTTCGCCCAATGATTTATATTCTAGTATTTAATTCAAAATATATATAACTTGTGACGGAAGTTGCCATTGTGAATTTCTCATAATATATTTGATATATTCAAAAATGAATAATTGACTGGATGGGAGTTGTACCGTTGTGACCCATTACCAAAGGCCGAAGGAGAGCGAACTGACAGGTTTTTGGACAGTTAAGTTGAGCTAGTTAGGTGTGGAGTTTTTATCGCTTCCTCCACTTAGTTACTACCGAGGGAAGGCGCAATCCTTCATCAAAACGGTCTTAGGTAGTAGACGTAATATTAGCTTGCACGATTATGTCTGTTTGGTTGATTTTACCAGGCGATCGCATTTTGATTCATCATAGATGTTCTATTTATTGTCTTTAGAGCCATCTAAATTGATATCTTTAACATTTCTGGCAATCCTCGAAAGTTCGCTTTTCTCATTAATGGAAACACGGGATGGCGAGCCACTAATAATTCCTTCATAATTGCGGAAGGATTCTTTGATATAGGGAATTTCTGGGGCATCGGAGCTAATTACATATTCTCTAATTCCTTTGTCATGCCAAGAACCACGCATTTTAAAGACGTTCAAAGCTCGCGACATTTCTCCACGAATTTCAACATACTGCAAAAGAATAATTGTATCGGTAATGGTGGAAATATGGGATTCCGTGATGGAATTAGCCCCCAAAAACTGGTCTGTAGTATTGGTGAAAAAGCCTGTAATTTCTTCTTGCTTGGCATAACCCGTCACACCGATGACAAACTGGCGAAAAGCATTATTGGTAACTCCTCTGGCCAAAGCGGAAAGAGAATCGATCGCAATACGTGAAGGTTTAAAGTCGGTAATCTCTGACTTAATCATTTGTAAGTGATCTTCTAAACCAGCCGATTCTGGATAGCAGCAGAGTAATTTTAAGAGTCCCTTGCGCTCCATTTCCTCAAAGTCCACACCCCAAGAAGAGGCATTACGAGATAGCTGCGCTCTCGACTCTTCATAGGCAAACAATACTGCTCTTTCTCCCTGACGACAACCTTCTTCGAGGAATTTGCTGACCAATAGAGTTTTACCCGTACCTGTCGCTCCTGTGGCTAAAATAATCGAATCTTTGAAAAAACCACCACCACATAGCTTATCTAGAGTTTTGACTCCTGAAGAACGACGTACATTAGAAGAGCGCTGAGTCAGACGCATTGCTCCCAAGGGGAAAATATTAATTCCATCATTGGTAATGGTAAAGGGATATTCTCCCTTCATATGGGTTGTTCCCCTGAGCTTAAGAATTTCAATTGTGCGACGGCGACGTTCTCCTTCTAAAACATTGCGAATCACAATTACATTGTCAGAAACAAATTCCTCTACGCCAAAACGCGCAATTGCTCCATATTCTTCGATTCTTTCAGTGGTCAAAATCGAGGTGACTTCTAGCTGCTTGAGACGTGCGACTAAACGAAATATTTCTCGTCGAACTACTGAAGCTGCATCATATTGCTGAAATACTGCCGTTACTGAGTCGATGGAAACTAGTTTGGCTTTATATTTACGGATAGCATACTGAATACGCTCAATTAGTGCTGATAGATCGAAATTACCTACCACTTCTTGTCCTTCAGGATCGGGAGAGGCATCGAGAATGAATAGCTTACCGCGATCGATTAAATTCTGTAGATCCCAACCAAAACTAAAGGCATTTTCAATAATATCTTTCGGCGATTCTTCAAAGGTAACGAAGATCCCTGGACAATCAAAAAATTTAATGCCGAGATAAAGAAACTGTACTGCTAGTAAAGTTTTTCCAGTACCTGAAGTTCCACTAACTAGAGTAGTTCTACCAATAGGTAAACCACCATGGGTGATTTCATCAAACCCTTCAATCATCGTGCGAGTTTTTCGCACTCCCTGAATAGCAAGTTCTTCTGGCTGAGGTCGATCGGTAGAATTTGGTTCGTTCATCTAAAACAGGACTAGCGATGTTTCATGCTTAAAGTTAACTAATAATAATTAATTTTAAGCAATATTTAATAAGGTAGTATAATATTTTACATCTAATTAACCATCCAATTCTACAATTTCTGCTCGCGAATTTCTTCGTACAATAAATCTAAACCAATTAGCACTTTTTCGCGATCGCTTAAGTCACCAATAATTTTGCGTACGGGAGGAGGCAAAACCTTTGATAATGTGGGAGTAGCTA
>JBDKJC010000493.1:0-3847 GCA_039796815.1 Cyanobacteriota bacterium
CGCTAGTGCTAACACGGCAATTAATTTTGAAGATGGTCTAAATTCAATTGAAATTCCTCTGCCACCTTCAGAAAATAATTCTGGTCTTTGCTCTAGTGATATTACGACAGCAATAAATAATATCATTGAACGTCCAGAATTAAACCAAGGTAAATGGGCTATTTTGGTTCAGTCTTTGGGGGGAACAAATATTTATAGCCTGAATCCTGATTCTTTTATGGTTCCTGCCTCTAACATGAAGCTCTTGGTTACCGCCGCAGCCTTACAAGAATTTAATCCCGATAATCAAATTAATTCGACATCAATTGGCGATTGGATTAAAGTGACCAACCTCAACAGCGATAATGCTTATGCTAATACCTTATTAAGCTACTTGGGCGGTTCTCAATCGGTTCAGCAAGCTTTAACCAGTTTAGGCGTTGATACCAATGGCTATCGGCTCAGAGACGGCTCTGGTTTGTCTCACAATAATTTGGCAACTCCCCGAACTTTAGTTGCTACCCTCAGAGCTATGTATCATGGGCGAGGTCATGAGGTTTTCTTGGCTTCCCTTCCTGTGGCAGGGATTAGTGGCACTTTGAAAAATCGCTTGCAACAGACTACTGCTCAAGGAACTGTACGAGCTAAAACAGGAACTCTTCGAGGAGTTAAGGCTTTATCTGGCTATCTAGATCATCCTGAATACGGAACTTTAGTCTTTAGCATTATTACTAACCAGCCGATCGATCGACCAAGCGCTCCTATAGTTCAAGGGATTGATGATATTGTTTTGCAGTTAAGTAAACTAACTACCTGCCAGTAAATTGAAGATTGCTATTACAAATCAAATGTTTTGTAAAGTAATATTACAATAATGACGTCAAAACAGCATACTGTCTTGACAGAAATAGTTAGGGTAGGTAAATTAATTTGTATACCCGGGTAATTATTAAACTTAAGTGATATGCAAAGTAAGCAAAAGATAACCTTATATATACCTCCAGAGCTGCATCGCAAGCTAAAGATTAAAGCCGCGGTAGATGTTGAATCCATGTCAGCATTAGTAGAAAAAGCGATCGCTTTTTATATGCAGTTTCCTGACAAGGTAGACGAAATTAAATCATCCGTTCACGGTAAAACTCATCAGATCCATATGTGTCCTGATTGCGATTCACCGATGGTAATGCGGGATGGTGAAATGGTTTCTCTTAGTAGTCAAGCAGTTACAGTTGAAGATAGTATTCCTTTAGAGGTTGCTAATCAAGGGTCGAATTCGGAGAAGCCTAACGAAGAGGAACTAGTTTCCTGCTTATAGGTTCAAAGTAGGTTAGAAGCAGGTTAAAACTTTAGCGAGCAAGGAGTTTAGTGGGGTCGATATCATGAAAGAAGAACTAAATATTCTAGTCCAAGCTCAATATCCGTTAATTTATCTGATTACACCAGAAGAAGAACGGGCAGAGCAGGCGATCGCTAAAATTGCCAAAGACAATGCTGAGTATAAGCAAGTGTTTGTTTGGACTGTTACCAGAGGAATGATTGAATACGGTCAGACTACTCAAGCAACACAGCATAATACTGTATCCCCCGAAGCTGCGATTGAGTGGACGATCAGGCAAAAAGGAGGCGGAATCTATATCTTCAAAGATCTTCACCCTTTTCTTGATGGACCAGTAATAGTTAGGTGGCTACGTGATGCGATCGCATCTTTTAAAGGCACTGACAAAGTAATCGTTTTGATGTCTCCTCTACAGACTGTACCAATTGAGCTAGAAAAAGAAGTTGTAGTTTTGGACTATCCTCTACCTAACTTAAGTGAGCTGAACCAGGTTCTTTCCGAACGACTAGCTAAAAGCAGAGGAAATCGCCTAGATACTGAAACTAGAGAAAAGCTGCTCAAAGCTGCCCTTGGTTTGACCAAGGATGAGGCGGAAAAAGTTTACCGTAAAGCTCAAGTTAAGGCGGGCAAGCTGACAGAAAGTGAAGTTGAAATTGTCCTTTCGGAGAAAAAGCAGTTAATTCGTCGCAACGGAATTTTAGAGTATATTGAAGAAGATGAAACTCTTAATTCAGTTGGTGGATTAGAGGAACTAAAAGGTTGGCTCAAGCAACGTTCTAATGCCTTTACCGAGAGAGCTAGAGAATATGGTCTTCCTCAACCCAAGGGCATGTTAATTCTAGGTGTTCCTGGATGCGGTAAATCTTTGATTGCCAAAACGACCTCCCGCCTCTGGGGTTTACCCTTACTGCGTTTAGATATGGGTCGCGTCTATGATGGTTCTACAGTCGGACGCTCAGAAGCCAACTTACGTAGTGCTTTAAAAACTGCTGAATCTATTTCTCCTGTAATTCTGTTCATCGATGAACTAGATAAAGCCTTTGCTGGAGGAGGAGGTTCTGGTGATTCTGATGGTGGAACATCGGGTCGGATCTTTGGTTCTTTTCTGACCTGGATGCAGGAGAAAAAATCGCCTGTGTTTGTCATGGCAACAGCGAATAGAGTTGAAAGATTACCTGGTGAATTTCTTCGTAAAGGTAGGTTTGACGAAATATTCTTTGTGGACTTACCTAGTTCCGCAGAGAGAGAAGATATTTTTAGGATTCATTTGGGCAAAAGACGTTCTGAAATCAATCGCTTCGATTTAGAACAGTTAACCAAAGTTTCTGATGGTTTTTCTGGGGCAGAGATTGAGCAGGCGATCATCGCTGCAATGTATGATGCTTTTGCTCAAGACAGGGAGTTTACGCAGCTTGATATCATCGCTGCCATCAAAGCTACCTTACCTTTGTCTCGGACAATGACTGAACAGGTAACAGCCCTAAGAGATTGGGCTAGGCAAAGAGCCAGACCTGCATCAGCCTCCGTTGCTGAATATCAGCGACTGGAGTTTTAACAGGCTTTCTTCTGTAGTTTCTTAGAAGTTGCAGAAGCAGAGGCTAGCACTCGCTAGCAGTTTTCGGTAAAATAATACGTCAATATAGACGGTTATTAATTTCAAAGTTGTTGTTTACATCTCTTCTACTGGAGGAAATCAAATGTCTCACTTTAGCACTCTACGCACCAAAATCAGCGATTCTGCAATTCTCGTAAATTCCCTTCGCGATCTTGGAATCAACGTTCAAACTAACTCTGACGTTCGTGGTTACAACGGTCAAAGACTTCGTGCTGATATCGTTGCAACTCTAGAAGGCGAATACGATCTAGGCTGGTCTGAAAACAGTGATGGTACATTCGACCTAATCGCTGACCTTTGGGGTGTTGCTAAAAAGCACAACCAAACTGAGCTAATTAACTCAATCAATCAAAAATACGCTGTTAACAAAACCTTGGCTGACGTTAAACAACGTGGTTTACAGAATGCCAACGTCAAACTAGTTCTTCAATAACAAGAATTATATTTTAAGTTAAAGCGCGTTCCCAAACCTGGGGTTGATCCGATGTAATAGTTGTGTCAACCCTTTTTCATGTTTATACAGTAGGAAAAAACTGATTAATCAGTCCCGATACAATAGTGAGTACTATTGAGCCAAAAACGGCAGGAAAGAATCCTGCTATAGTTAGACCTGGGGTAAGATAGCTTACTAAACCAAGAGCGATCGCATTTACTACCAAAAGAAATAGTCCCAAAGTCAGAATTGTCAACGGCAGGGTAAACAAAACTAAAATTGGTTTAACTATAGCATTAACTAAACCCAGAACTGCTGCTCCTACTATGGCAGAAGAAAAGCTAACAATAGTAAATCCTGGGACGATAAATGCTGTAACGATTAAGGCAACGGCAGTTGTTAACCAAGTGATGATAAATTGCAACATTTTTTCATACCTGAAATATTAATGTTCTAATTCAATCATAATCATAATAAATCTTGC
>JBDKJC010000494.1:0-3840 GCA_039796815.1 Cyanobacteriota bacterium
TTGTCCGATATTTCCTGTTCCCACATCTCCTAAAGCGACAAAGCGAAATGAAGAATCAGACGCTTGCTCGGCATTCTCAGATGTATTTCCCAAAGCAGGTAGGTAATGGTTGCTTAAAGCTAAACCGAATCCTCCTATACTTCCTAACCGCAATATGTCACGACGTTTCAAAATTTTTGCTTATCCTCTAAAACTACGATCTTGAATCTGATTGAATCTCTTTTGCATTTCTTATTTTGAGAATTAGCGCTCGCTTTTTCTAGCCTAATTTTATAAAAATTCATGATTGGGAGTTTACAGTCCAAGGGTTAAGTAGTTTTACCCCTGTTCTTTCAAAGTCTTTAGTATTTCGCGTAACTATGGTCAGGCAATGTTCGAGAGCCGTCGCAGCAATCATAGCATCGTAATCTGGCATTGGATCGGGTACGTGAAGTGATGAGCAACGTCTAGCAATGGGAATATCAATCGGAATGATCCGCTCGGCATATTCAGCAAGGACGCGATCGTTTAACCATTGCCGAAGAATACTTCCCTGCATTCGATCTCGACGTTCTATTAAAAGTACACCGCGCTCAAGCTCAAAAATAGTAATAGTAGAAATAAAAGTTTGCGCTCCTGGTGTAGATTTTGCCCATTTTTCTACTTGGCTCTCGACTCGATTAGAGCCGACTTTCCGTAACTCAGATACAACATTTGTGTCGAGCAAAAACATTACGACAGATCGACCTCTGGCAAAGCAACATCTTTCGATCGCTTGGGATCGAACTCAATTTCCGCACTCTCAGGCATAGATAGTAGATCGGCTACGCTTTCGGTTCTTCCTATAAGTTTGTAGTAATCATTTATCGTTAACAACACATGGGCAGGTTTGCCTCGATCTGTAATAAAGACATGACCCTGTTCAGCAGCGCGTTTGGCTTTGCTCACATCTCGATTGAACTCTCGACTTGAAATACTATGCATCGCATTATTATAAATTGTAGCAACGTACCTACTATTATAGAGCGTAGTTTGCTAGTGCAGTCGTAGCGATACTAATATTTATTGAAAACTACTGTATTTTTGCTCAGTTAATTTGTTCAGGTAAATTGAAAGTGACCTATTTTTACTTGTCGTCTGATCGTCGGGAGGTAACTTAGCCAACCCATTAATCCCAGTCGATTTTTATGTTGGTCAAGATAGTACCATTGATCGAGCAGTTTAATTCCCTGCTCCCAGGTTTCTATTTCCTTTAAATTTTTGATGCCCCACTTGTAAGAGGCATCTATATTTAGTTTGCCTGAATTAAGCCTGCTGTTTTGGGCTAAAAATATGCCTAATGAATCAAAGATTATTTCTGATTGAACGAAATTATTTTTTAAAGCTTTAAATAATTGCCTTACTTCTATCTCGGAAAAATACATCAATAAACCTTCAGCAATAATCAGTATTTTACCTGATGCTATTTCTTTGATATTTTGCATCCATTCAAAGTCTAAAGCAGAATAACTTAGATAGTGAAGTCGTTCAGATTTATTAATTAAATTATCCCAAACAAGTTTGACTTCTATCATTTACAGTTTTGCAGCTCCTTGGTTTACTGTTTCAGCAAGCTGAAAAACTTTCCGAGTCTGTAGACTTTCCATGTAGGCTATCAGCTTATCTGGAATCTCAAGTGGAAACTTTGCAGCAAGCCGAACCGCAGACATCAGACAAGTACAAAGAAGAATGTCGGCTATTGTAAATGTCTGGCTCAAAATATAAGAACCCGAATTCAGCCACCCGTCTGCTACCAGAATCTGTTGATTAAATCCAGCGATCGCTACATCAACTGCTTCTGGTGATGGTTTATAGTATTGCATTAAGCTACCGCCATGTTTAGAAATGATGTAGAGCGTGTGTGCATCCAACTCTGTCATTGTGTAGAAACAGATTTGAAAAAACTTTGCTCGTTGCTCAACATCTACGATGGGTAAAAGTAAACTATTTCCGTACTTTTCTGCCAAGTAAAGACAGATGGCTGCGCTTTCAGAAATAATAAACGCCCCATCTTGTAAACACGGTATTTTTCGTCCAGGGTTTATTGCTATGTAGTCGGATGTTTGAGTATGTACTGAACGAGAGCGAACTGGTTCTGTTTTGTAAGGAACATCCAATTCATGAAGCGTCCAATGCACCCGCAGCGATCGTAAACTTCCAACCCCATAAACAATCAAGTTACTCATCTCAGTCTAAAAGTTTATATTACATTAACCAGTATTTAATACTGCTTAAACCGATAGATAAAAATTAAGGACTGGTGTAATGAAATGTTATACTGAATTAACTAATCTGTGGCTAATCGCTAAAGTATCAACTATGTCTACCGCTACTGATATCGGGAAATTAGTCACCTCTTCCTCAGACATTGGTAATAGTCGTCCAACCATTACAGGAACAGGGACTTCGGTGCGCCGAGTAGTTGTTCTATATAAAGAAGGTGCGAATGCTGAAGAAATTGCTCGTCGTATGAGTCATCTAAGTCTTGCTCAAGTTTATGCTGCTTTAGCTTATTACCATGCTAACCGCGATGAAATTGAAGGAGATTTGGCGCAAGAAGACGCTGAATATTGGAAGCTAGCAGAATTATACAGCAAGAAAGCTTAACTAAATTTTTAGATGAGCAAGATACTTTTGTACATTGACGAAGACTCAATGGACGAGGACTTTGTAAAAGCTTTGAAATCTCGCAATGTGGATGTTCTGACAGTTGCGGATGCAGGAATGCTCCATAGATCGGATCGAGAGCAACTAGATTGGGCAAAGCAAAACGGTCGAGTCATCTTTAGTTTCAACACTAGAGACTTTTACCGATTACACACCGATCTCGTTAGTAAAGGCTGGTCTCATGCTGGAATTATTTTGGCTCCGCAACAGCGATATGGGATTGGTGACTTGATGAGGGGAGTGCTGAGGCTAATAAACACTAAATCTTCGGCAGAAATTCAGGGACAGATAGAATTTCTGAGTAATTGGATTTAAGAGGAATGGCGAACAAAAGTAATTATGAGTTCTACATAATTAGAGCGATCGCACTCAACTAACCATCTTGATACGGTCGGTGTGCAACGAGATTATTCGACCGCTTTATGTAGCAGGATTTTGATACCGATACAAAACATGGGGCTTATGGTGATGAATAATTTCTTTCTCGTAGGCGAATCCTAATTTTTGCATCACTCTCTCTGATTGCTTGTTATCAGCCAATGTAAAGCAGACAACGTTTGAATAATTAAACTGTTCAAATGCTACCGACAAGGCTTTTTGTCCTATCTCTACCGCTAACCCTTTTCCCCAATACTCGGACATCAAAGCATAGGCTAGTTCAACTTCTTCATTCTCCTTCACTACTACTCTTCGGATTCCAGCGCGTCCAATAAAAGATCCAGTTGCTTTATCAAATAACATCCATAGTCCATGACCGTAATGCATCCAATGGTCGCAATTCCAGCGCATCTTTTCTACCGCTTTTTCTAGACTCCAAATTCCCCCCAAGGTTGCCATGACTCTCGGATCACGACCCATTGTCAGCCATAAATTCCAGTAAGATTCACAAACCCTTTCACCTCTCAATCTTAGTGTTTCAATAACATCAATTTGCATCTGCTGAAATCAACTCCTGCGATCGACTTCCCAGAATTACACTATCATCTTATTGAGCAACTCAAACTACGTCCAAATGACTGAAACGTAGTGGTAAAACTATTATGAATTATAATGAGAGACTTATTTTGGCTAGAGATAAAAATTATAGCGATCGCGCAACTGTTCTGAAGTAAGATTCTTTGTCCAATATTCGACTAAAGCATGACCAAAAGCCCA
>JBDKJC010000495.1:0-3806 GCA_039796815.1 Cyanobacteriota bacterium
AGGAAAAGCATCCGCAGCCTGGAGCATCATGCGTAAATTCCAACTTCCAGGGGTACAGGTAGTAGCATTAGTACCCGTAGCTGGGCCTGTACCACCGCCAATCATCGTCGTTATCCCCAAGGCGATCGCTGTAGAGATTTGCTGCGGACAAATAAAGTGAATATGACTATCAATTCCCCCCGCTGTCACAATATGCCCTTCTCCTGCCACAACTTCAGTGGCAGCACCAATAATAATATCAACCCCGTCTTGAATATGGGGATTACCTGCCTTGCCGATCGCCTTAATTCGACCATTTTTAATGCCAATATCCGCCTTAACGACCCCCCACCAATCCAAGATCAGCGCGTTGGTAATCACTAAATCTACTGCCCCAGCTTCTCGGGAGATGGGCGATTGCCCCATACCGTCACGAATTACCTTCCCTCCACCAAACTTAACCTCATCGCCATAAGTAGTGTAGTCTCGTTCAACCTCAATCAATAATTCCGTATCTGCCAAACGAATGCGATCGCCTACTGTCGGACCAAAGGTATTGGCATAGGCTCGCCGATCCATAAAATAACTCATAGCTTTAATTTCCCTAATTAATTACTGATTACTGATTACTGATTACTGATTACTGATTACTAATTACTAATTATTTGCCCTAAAGGATTCCCTTCGGTTACGAAGCTTATTCTTTAGGACTGATTACCTACTACCCACTACCTACGTAACGTCAGTTACTAAATAACCGTTGTTCTAAGTCCGTATGTTGCATTTGAGCAATGTCAATCGATGGCGTACCTGACCACATCTGCGACAAATCCATTCCTGAAGCAGTTACCCATACCTGCTCCATCACTGGTGCTAGCTGGAGTAAAATCTGTTGTGCCTGCAAGTGTCCTAAAACGCTTAAGCGAATCGCTGCACTCAAAATACTCGTGACCAAGCCGTGCAAGAAAGCTAGGACAGCATTTTGTACTTGCAAGCCAGCTATAGCCGAGACAGCGCCAAAGATAACAGGATGTAGACAGTGCATTTTTCCTTGGGACACTTCTTGATTGAGCATTTCTAAACGTTCATCTTGCCAGGTAACATTAGCCACCATCAACAAAGCTCTGCCACTTTGACGCTGGGTTTCTCGATACTTGGCGATCGCAGTTTGCGCAAATAGTTGGCGCTCGATCTCTCTTAGGGCTGCAATATCCCCTTGATGATCTATATTACGATGACTATGAATCAGGGCGACGACATCAGTTGTGCCAACTTTATTGAGTAACAGCAGCTGTAAAAAAATCTGTAATTCTGCCATCGACTTAACTTTTCCCATTTGTACTAGACTTTCTAATCCATGAGAAAGAGTAAAAGAACCCGTGGGAAAAAAAGAATCCGCAAGCTGCATCAAGGCTAGCTGCTGGGCAATGGAGGATTGGGGCATTAGGGCAATGGAGATTAGGGGTTAGGGGAAACTTTATGCTTATACCAAGTTGCAATCAAATGTGTAACATCTTACTTGAAATCCTTTGTGTCTTTGTCCCAAACTAATCGGGATAAATGTCTTTGCGCGAAATAAAATTATTCTTTAGAAAGCAACTTAGTATTAATGGTGATGGGATTGAGGTGCAAAGTCGCTCGAATCGGGCGATCGCATTTCATAATTAATGGTTAAACCAGGAATTTGCAGTTGCTTGATGGTTTGCTCCACGATGGTTAGATCTGCTCCTGGCTGAAGATAGATTTTTTGATTGGCAATGGCGATCGGGTAGTGATGATTGCCTAAAATATGACCTAAGTGAACTAACTCAGTTGCTGAGGCTGTCAAAGACTGCTCAAAACTCAACACCATAACTTGTTGCTCTTCCAGGTGAATTACTACCAAAAGATCTCCCTCCGTTTTAAACACATCTGCCGAGCGTATTGACCAATCACGACTTTTGATGATGCCAACTGCTACTCCAGAAGTTGAACGTGCCTGAATTCTGCCCTTACTGCGATCGCTTTGACTTAAAGATACATCTAAACAAGATGTTTGTTGACGAGCCTGGGTGACTCTGGCTGCAAGACTGGAATCTTCTGTCAGATTACCTAAATAGGTTTGCGCGATTTCGAGCATGTCATCACTTGGGGATATAGGGTAAACAAGGGCGATCGCTTAAGTGGCGGACGCAGTTTAAGACATAATTAATATATTTTTTAATTCGCCAGGCTTTAAAAGCCATAACGCGAATCAATAAACCTCTATCTTTAGGCAAGAGTGAGCTGGCAACAATTAGCTCCTGACAATCGGCAGCGGTTAAGTTGGCAATTTTGCGCTTTAGTTTGGCTAAATCTGTTTCGGGCTGAATCATGATTAAATTTGCTAGTATCGGCTCGGCAATAAATAAATTATGCTGCTTGAAATGATTATCCTTGCCTACTAGGCGTATAGCATCTCGAAACCAGAGTTCTCCGTGATGAGAATAAATTTCCAGACAATTATGATAGTGACGAAAATCATAATATTCTCTCCTGGCCAATCTTCCAGGAATTAGAATCTCACTCCAAAACAGGGCTGCTTGAGGATCAAGGGTAATCTGAGTAGTTTGCTCGAATGCAGCCTCCGCAAATAAAATTACTGGTTCGGGGACTAACTCTAAACTCGCTCCTGCGCCAACAGCAATCTTCCAATTAATTGTCGCTTTAGTCTCAGTCTTGGGCATCGCATGAACCTTGGTTGCTGCCTGGTCGGTAAAATACATACTGGTATCCGCTTCCAGATTTAAAGCCAAACTAAAACTATCTTGAGCAAGTAAACCTGGAGAGGTATTGATCAGATAAAGATAGGCACAATTAGATTCAACTCGATCAAGGCGGAAAATATTAGATACTCTTAAAGGATAGGTCGTATACTGATGCGCAACGCGGGTTTGACCCAGGCGATCGCACTGGAGTCTTAGTTCCAGAGTGTCCCGTTCCCTCATGGGTTAGCTCCTAATGGCGAAGAATGATTAAATAGAAGCTGTTCTTGAATAAAATCAACTACCTCATTCAAACCCTCCCCAGTTTTACAATTAGTGTAGGCGATCGCTTTTCCCTTTCGATGCTGGGGTGCTTCTTGGCGAATTAGCTCTAAGTCAGCACCAACATAAGGAGCTAGATCGATTTTGTTAATTACAACTAAATCTGCCTGAACAAAACCAGGGCCATTTTTACGAGGAATATCATCTCCTGCACCCACATCAATCACAAAGATATAAGAGTCAACCAGATCGTAGCTAAAGGTAGAAGCAAGATTATCTCCCCCGCTTTCAATCAAGATCAGGTCTAGCTGGGGATGGAGTATTTCTAAATCCTGTACCGCGAGAAGATTCATCGTGGGATCTTCTCTAATAGCCGTGTGGGGACAGCTTCCTGTTTCTACACCGATGATGCGATCTTGAGGCAAAAAACCTTTTCTTTTCAGACGATCTGCATCTTCAGTAGTTAAAAGGTCATTAGTTACTACTGCAACTTCTATTCCCTGCTGGGTAAATATTGGTACTAAACATTCTAATAAAGCAGTCTTACCACTACCAACAGGACCACCTATCCCTAACCTAGCAACGTTTTTTGTTGTTTGCACCTGCTAAACTTTTCCTTCTACTAAACCATTAAAACCATACATTTCTCGGCTACCAGCGATCGCCACTAGCCTAACTGTCTTCTCGTCTCCTGGTTCAAATCTGACTGCCGTACCTGCGGGAATATCTAGGCGCATTCCTTTCGTTCCCTCGCGCTCAAACTCCAAAGCAGCATTCACCTCATAAAAATGAAAATGTGAGCCGATTTGAATTGGGCGATCG
>JBDKJC010000496.1:0-3804 GCA_039796815.1 Cyanobacteriota bacterium
ACTAGAATTGTTTAGCAACTGGGAATGGAAGACGGGATAATGTGCTATCTTTTGTCTTCAGAATCTAAGACTATACTCCCAAGAGTTAGTCTTAGAGGTTCAATCTTTTGAACATTGATTTTGGCAGCACAATTTTTCTGAATAAATCCTAGGGTTGATTTTGGTAATTTGTGACTCTGCAACATCTCGGAAATAGTTTTGTTATGTTCAACTTTAAACTCTTTAGATAACTGGGATAAAGTAACCTTTTGGGGTGATTTTTGGATAAGTTGAGTCAGAGTTAGCTCTATCTGATTTTGGATCTTCTGTTCTAAGGAGATAGTCTGAGAGATTACAGCATCAGGAATCTTGGTGATTATTGAATTGCGATCACTAACAAAATCATCAAAATATACATTGCCTGACTGTTGATAAACTCGATAAGTATTCTGTCCCTGTCTCTGCAAAGTTTGATGTAAATAATTAAAAATTGTGTCGTGAGAAACTATTACTACTTCTTTCACCTGGGGATAGTTCCACTGTAAAGATGCCCCTAGGGTTAAAATCTGTGCATCGGCAGCATTTTTAGATTTAGGAACATGAATTAATTGATATCCCTGTTGATGTAAATACCGATCTAGTTTAAAAACGCTACCATTGAGCCAATTTGCCACTGCGAACTTAATTGTGATGGGATATCGGCAGTAAGACTTGAGATGTTGGGCTAAATCTAGCTTTAAAGGAAAATTTTCGACATCTAATAAAATTGCCCCCGTATAAGCTGATGTCTGAAGTGATAATTCTGATGACGTCTTAAAATCCATAGTGTTAAAGAAGATAGCAAACCAAGATTGTAAGCCACCTAATTCAACTTCGACTGTGATTTACTACAATTTGTAATTACTGTAATTACTCACCAACTCCAGCAAAATCAACTAGCAAAGACAAGTTTTGCCGCAGGGTTTCTAGTCCCAGGCGATCGCTAGCAGAAATAAACAACGCCAAGGGAAATTCTTCTTTTGCCTTATTTAGAGCATCGCTACCCACCCGATCTAGTTTATTAAAGACCAATAAAATTGGGCCAGGAACAATGGGCATTTCTCCCAGAATTTCCATCACTGAACGGATTTGATTTTCCCAACTAGGATGGGATAGATCGACCACATGAAGTAGCGCATCGGCTTCGGTAACTTCTTCTAAAGTAGCGCGAAAGGCATCGACTAAAGGTGGCGGT
Organism: Cyanobacteriota bacterium; assembly: GCA_039796815.1. Classification (GTDB taxonomy): domain Bacteria; phylum Cyanobacteriota; class Cyanobacteriia; order Cyanobacteriales; family Xenococcaceae; genus Waterburya. The sequence continues at coordinate 1,214 of JBDKJC010000496.1, forward strand.
AGCTGTTGAATAAAACCGACTGTATCGGTTAGCAACATATTCTGGGGTTCTCCCGTATCTGCATTAGGGATGGCTAAACGACGGGTGGTGGGGTCAAGGGTAGCAAATAGCTGGTTAGCTACGTACACTTCAGAGTTGGTTAAGGCATTAATTAAAGTTGATTTACCTGCATTGGTATAGCCGACGATCGCCACAGTCGGAACATCCTGTTTTTGGCGTTGTTTCCGCATTCGTGAACGTTGTGCCTGTAATTCGCTTACTTCCTGCTGTAAACGAGTAATCCGCTTTTGAATGCTTCTTCTTTCGGTTTCTAACTTGGTTTCACCAGGACCTCTAGTGCCAATCCCACCCCCCAAACGAGACATGGCTAGTCCTCGACCCACCAGACGGGGCAACATATACTCTAACTGTGCCAACTCTACCTGAAGCTTACCCGCACGAGATTGAGCGCGTTGAGCAAAAATATCGAGAATTACTTCCGTGCGATCTACTACCCGTACACCAAATTGGCTTTCTAGATTGCGGATTTGTGCAGGAGAAAGGGAGCGATCGAAGGCTACTAAATTTGCGCCTAAAGTTTGGACTCTTAGGGCAATTTCCTGTACCTTTCCTTCCCCAATCAAAGTTCGCGGATGGGGATGCGATCGCTTTTGCCGAATTGTTTCTAAAACTTCTCCTCCAGCGGTGTTAACTAAACCCACTAGTTCATTAAGACGATCTTCAAATTCTGGTTCAGAGATTTGATCGACTTGTAAGCCCACTAAGACCACCAGATCGCGATCGCTACCTACTTGTTGAGCAACAAATTCTCGTTCAAACTCGGCTTCTAGGCCTTCAACTAAATCGAGGAAATCTTGATTAGTCAAAGCATCTAGAGTCATCGCCTCAGATACCGACCAATACTGCTGTTGCGTAACTATCTCTGATTGGGGCAGTAAATGGGCTAAATAGGTATCCTGAACATAACCTGTCGCACCACCACCCCGTTTGAGTTTGCCTGTTCCCGTCAGGGTAATTAATGCTAGAGCATCTAATCTTTGACGCACCATGGCGGTAAGACTAGACTCTTTTGGTGGTTCGGGTTTTAGCTTGGTTGAAATACAGCGAATCCCTGAAAGCCTTTTTGCACCATAACGCGGTAATTCTAAAGGCGGAATTTGCGTTTGCAGGGCATTACCAACCCCCACTCTAATCACCTGTCCCCGACGATTAATGTAAATACAGACGGGTTGATCGATCTCAGTGCTGATGGCTGCTAACCTTTGAGCAAATTCTGGGGTAACAATAATGTCCCCTGGCAATTTCTGATGATAAAGTTTTTTTAGCTGTCTTAACTGACTTGATTTTAATCCTTTATATTGACCGTATATAGTATCGATAGATATTGCCTCGAAATCAAAAACTTGTTCTGTTTATATGGTAATTTTAACGATTTTGCGAACTTGCTGGCTTAAAGTAGCGATCGCCAGTCACAACTTTTAACAGTGAGCAGTGAACAATGAGCAATGAGTCCTAAAGGATTAGCTTATCCGAAGGTGTACCCTTTAGGGTCGCGTCACAATGAGCAATGAACAATGAATTTAGCTTAATTTTGTAACTTTATTTATTCCTCTTAATTTATAGTCATGGTTAAAATTGTCAGTCGTCAATTATTGGGAACACAGGAAGTATATGACATTGGAGTAGCTCAAGAGCATAATTTCCTCTTGGCTAACGGGATGGTGGCATCAAACTGTTTTAATAAGTCCCATTCCACTGCTTATGCCTACGTTACTTATCAAACTGCTTACCTCAAGGCAAATTATCCTGTTGAGTATATGTCTGCCTTACTCACGGCTAGCAGCGGGATTCAGGATAAAGTCGATCGCTATCGGGAAAATGCGCAAAAAATGGGCATTATTATTTTACCACCCGATATTAATCGTTCTGTGGAAGACTTTTTGCCCCTAGATGATGACTATATTTTATTTGGCTTATCGGCAGTAAAAAATTTGGGACAGGGGGCAATTGAGAATATTCTTGATGCCCGTAATCGCGATGGTGAGTTTAAATCGTTAGCTGATTTTTGTGAACGAGTAGAGTTGCGCACGGTTAATCGTCGGGCTTTAGAAACCTTAATTTATTGTGGTGCTTTCGATTTAATCCAGCCAAACCGTAAACAGTTGATTAATGATATTGATGTAGTGACATCTTGGGCGCAAAAACGCAGTAAAGAAAAAGCTAGTGGTCAACTCAATTTATTCGATCTGGTAGATAAGGTAGACACTGAGCCGATTTTTGAACAAGCACCCAGCAGCCCTTCCGTCGAAGACTACCCCGTTCAAGAAAAGTTACGTTTAGAAAAAGAATATATTGGGTTTTATATTAGCGATCATCCCCTCAAAGCGATTAATCAAGCTGCCCAAATCTTATCGCCCGTTAGCCTCAGTGCTTTATCTGAGCAAAAAGCTAAACAAAAGCTAAGTGCTGTGGTGATGCTTAATTCGGTACGGAAAATAATTACTAAAAAAGGCGATCCCATGGCTTTTGTACAAATGGAAGATATTACAGGAGAAGCTGAAGGCACAATTTTCCCCAGCACTTATGAGGAA
>JBDKJC010000497.1:0-3794 GCA_039796815.1 Cyanobacteriota bacterium
GCAACAGTCTATATTTCTCTGTGTTTATTGTTGCATTGGGGACAAACCAAATTAATCTTTTTCCCCGACAGCTATATTGAATCGACACCCCAAGACTATGGTTTAGATTATCAAGACGTTTGGCTCAGTCTGGGAAAAGATCGAGTTCATGGTTGGTGGATTCCTACTGCACAAGCATCTCAACCAACGTTACTTTATTTGCACGGCAATGGAAGTAATAATGGCGATTTAACGCAAATTGCTGCTATTTTACATCAGCTAGAAGTATCTGTACTATTAATCGACTATCGAGGTTATGGCAAAAGTAGTTCAGTATTTCCTAATGAAACCAGAGTATATGAAGATGCAGACGCTGCTTGGCAATATCTCACTCAAGAGCGCAAAATCAAACCAGAGCAGATCTTTGTTTATGGTCAATCCTTGGGAGGAGCGATCGCCATCGAACTGGCTACCAAACATCCAAATCTGGCTGGCTTAATCACGGAAGGAACTTTTACCTCAATTCAAGATCTGGCTGGCTTAATGCCTGGAATTAAGCTGTTTCCTTTAGGTTTATTAGTAACTCAACGTTTCGATTCAATTACCAAGATTAAATCCCTACAAACGCCGATTCTAATTCTTCATGGTACAGGCGATCGCACGATTCCCTTATTTATGGCAAAAGAGCTATATTCCGCTGCCCCTGAACCTAAACAGCTCGAAATTTTTCATCAGGCAGGACACAATAATTTACCTGAATTAAATCAGCAAAAATACCTGCTAACTCTCAGACAATTCATACAATCAATCAGCAATGAACAATGAACAGCTAGCAGTAATCAGTAATCAGTAATCACCAAGTCGGATCTTCATAAACATTGATCGTCAATTCAGATCTATCTCCTGGAATAGAGCTAATACAGGCACAAACAGCTTCACCATCGTCTAATTCAACTTCACAAGCATGACAAGAACCCATCAAACAGCCTGTGGCGATCGCTACTCCTGCTCGATTTGCCACTTCTAATATTGATTCTCCTGGTTCTGCTAAGACACTAAGATCATCTGGTAAAAAACAAACCTTGATACTCATACTTTAAAGATGGGTAGACAAAAATCCTTTTAAGTTTAAATTTTTTTCCACTAAGTCTGCTAACTTATTCAAAGTAGCCTCTCTTTGATCGCGATAATTAGAAATACCAGTAGCCAAAGATGACATCCCTCTTTGTTTGCGCAGTTGGTTGATCCATGAACGCCGCCAAGCACCATTGTCAAATAGACCATGAAGATAACAGCCCCAAATCGATTGACTTTTATCAACCAATCCTAATCCTGGATCATCGAAAATAGGCAGATAATCATTTGTGCCTTCTTTCAAATTACGACTAATCCTACTACGTCCTTGATGTATTTCGTAGCCATCTACAGGTAACCCCACTTGAGGGAACTGAGAAATTACCTGTCTTTGCCGAGCAACTTTATTAGGTGAAAGAATCGTGCTAATTGGTAATAGATTAAGCGCATTATATTCTCCTGCCTCTCCTTCCAAACCTTCGGGATCGATGATCCGTTGTCCTAAAATTTGAAATCCGCCACAGATACCCAGCACAGTTCCTCCAGCAGCAGCATAGTTTCTAATTTGTTCGGCCATTCCGCTTCTTTCCATTGCCAACAGATCGGGAATAGTAGTTTTTGTTCCAGGAATAATGACCGCATCAGGATGTCCTAAAGAATCTTTAATATCAATATAATTTACCGCCACGCTAGTTTCAGCCTCTAAGGGGTCAAAGTCGGTAAAATTAGCAATTCTGGGCAGTCGAATCACATTAATATTAATATCTTGAGTACTACGGCGACGATTTCTCTCTAATAAATCTAGGGAATCTTCGGCGGGAAACGGCTGATCGCTCCAGGGAATAACACCTAAAACAGGAACTTGAGTTTTCTCTTCTAGCCAGGTAATCCCTGAATCCAATAGTTCTTTTTGACCTCTAAACTTATTAATCACCACTCCTTTAACTAGCGATCGCTCTTGAGGATCTAATAGTTCTAGAGTTCCTACTACATGGGCAAACGCGCCACCTCGTTCGATATCTACTACCAAAATTGTCGGTGCATTGAGGTGTTTTGCTACCCGCATATTAGTCAGATCGCGATGCTTAAGATTGATTTCTGCTGGGCTTCCTGCTCCTTCGCAAACGGCTAGATCGAATTCTAAGGAAAGACGATATAAGGATTCTTGAACTACCTCCCAGCCGAGGTCAAAATATTGCTCGTAATACTCTGATGCTTTTACTGTGCCTACTGCTTTACCTTTAATAATGACCTGAGAAGTCATGTTTCCTTGTGGCTTGAGCAGAATTGGATTCATTTCTACCCGAGGAGCAACCTTTGCTGCCCATGCCTGAACAGCTTGAGCATGACCTATTTCTCCCCCTGTGGAAGTGACATAAGCGTTGAGTGCCATATTCTGTCCTTTAAAAGGCGTGACGCGCCAACCACGTCTTGCCAAAATACGGCATAATGCAGCAGTCAGAAAGGATTTTCCTGCATGAGATGTTGTTCCGACTACCATGATCGCTTTCATCGATTGCTCCTGTGGTGGAAGATATACATTGTTGTAACGTTATAACAACAGTTTTCTACTTTACAGCGACAATTTTAACCAACGATTTAGCCAATGTGAAAGCCGATTGATGAAAGTTGCGGTTGGAATTTCTGTTTTTGATTCCCATTCTGCTACAATCTCTCTCCCCAGAGGAGTTAGGCGAAAACTATCGGTTAAACCCTGTCCATCGACTTCGCGACGTAGCAAGCCAACATTAATTAGCCAGACTAATTTAGCTTCTATTCTTGACTCGCTAAAAGCTTTTTTGACGTAACCTAATTGAATTCCTCTTTCTTCAGCAATTTGCTGAATTGGGACGCTTTGGTTTCGCATCTCCTGAAATAGCTTAAGATGGAAAGGGGAACAGGATAGCGCTACTTTAGCTCTGCGGATAGTTTGGGGAGCATATGTAAATGGTTTTGATGGGGAATTTGTAATCATAAAAGTTGTCTGGTAAGTAATTTTTTTTATCTCAAGATAGTTTAATTATGATTTTGATTGGCGCTGAGTCAAAAACTGTAACAGATTTAAACTAATCAACAGCCAACAATAGCCAAAAATGTAACCCCCTAAAATGTCTGTTGTCCAATGAGCTTTGACGTATACGCTACTAAAGCCGATTAATAATACTAAGCAAGTGGCAACCCCATAAACATATTTTGTCAGATGGGGATATCTAGTAGCAATAATAAAAGACATATAAAAGTAGAAAACCAGGTTTCCCGCTGCATGACCACTAGGAAAACTATCTGGACTTAAATCGCTGACTAATCTAGGCTTTGGAGGGCGATCGCGATCGAAAAACGGCTTTAAGATCTTATCTACTAAGATTAAAATCCCTAAAGTTGCAAAGACCAACCCCTTGACTTCTGACCAATAACGTTGACGAATTAGGGCAATTAAAGCAATTAGCACGATCGCCCCAGTAACATAAGTATTGCTTGTGCGGTAAACATTAGTAAAAATAAAATCTAAGAAAGAATTACGCTGATTGCCTAAAAACTCTAAGATATTTAAGTCAAAAGGATAATAGTTTTGCTTAAATATTTGATAGCAAAGCTGTATAAAAGGGAGCAGCAGTAACAAAAGTAAGTAGAGGTAGTTTCGGCTTATTTTTGGGTATTTTGGCTTGGACATCGACTAATTTAAAATAAGGCAGCTTTGCTTTGGCAATTATAGTCACTCTAAAGTATGAGTTGTAGTTAAT
>JBDKJC010000498.1:0-3779 GCA_039796815.1 Cyanobacteriota bacterium
CAAAAATATTTTATACAGGTTTTGGGTTGTGGGCTTAAACGAAAAAAACATGAACTGCTAGAAGAAATAATTAAGCTAGAAAACAATAGAAAACTTCTAATGATAGGCGATCGCTCTTACGATATAGTCGCAGGGAAAGAAGTTGGGGCTAAATGTGTAGGAGTTCTTTGGGGATATGGTAGTGCTGTTGAACTAAAAAAAGTAGGAGCGGATATACTTGTACAAAACACTCAAGAAACCCTTGATTACATTGAAACGCTTCATGATGGTAAGAAAAATACATCTGAATTATAGAGAAAAGCGATCGCTCTATTAATAATTTATAGTTCACTTCTTAGCCGCTTGAAAAATTCTTTGGTATAATTTCTTTTTTCTTCTGCTAAACGTTTACCCATTGGAGTAATAAACGCTACTCGATCCAAATATTGATATTCAAAAATGTCTGCCGTCTCTTCATAAGTCTGTTTTCTAGCACCTCCAGTAGTAAAAGCTTTAGCAACACCGAATGCTCCCAATAATTCTACATAGTTTGCATCATGTACGATCGCCTCTTCTACAGTTTGTGGGTTAATAATATGACGTTCTAAACTCTGAAATGCGTTTTTAATTTGAGTTTCATTCCATTCTAGATCTAGCAAAAAATATTTGACTCGTTCGCAGAACAATGAATTATCACAAATATTTTTTCCTAAACCATGAAAACAAGCAAGGAAATATAGCAAAGCTTTGTCTGGTGATGGCGACATCTCTTGTGATAGCAATTCGAGACGACTAATAATTCTTTCTATATGTCGAAAATCATGAGCAGTATCTCGGTCAGTATAATAATTTTGAGTAAATTCTTTGTAAGGTTCGATTTGATGTTTAAGCATAGCAATATTTCCTTAATTGAGAAGCAGACTGCGCAATGATCTCGTTCTAGGTTAGCAGCAAGCGTCGTTTTTCCTGAGCCAACCATTCCACACAACAATATTACTTGAGGTCTTTTTGAGAAAGCTGCTAGCATATTTTTAATTAAAGAGCGATTAGGCTTACACCTATAGCGCTAGGCGCTGGGGTAAAGGGAAGGGGGGAAAGTTTACTCTCTCAAGGTTTCAGCTTTTACGAATGTCCTAATCTTAATGCGTAACGCTATAGTCTTCCGAGCGCGCTAAAATCTAGTCTAGTCTGACTTTTATTAAGCGCAAAAATATGCAACTTCAGCAAACAGTCAAATCCTTTATTCGCCCAGGAGAACAGAGTGGTTACATTGCCGAATGTTTGGAAATTTCGGTTGTGACTCAAGGAGAAACTTTAGATGAGGTTGTTCAAAACTTACGGGAGGCTGTTTCTCTACATTTAGAAGATGAAAATCCAGCCGAGTTTGGATTAATCGAAAATCCTTCTATTTTAGTTACATTTGAGTTACAGCCTAGCTATGCCCAAGCTTAAAAGATTATCAGGTGGAGAAGTTATTGACATTTTGAAGCATTTTGGCTTTGAAGTTCATAGCCAAAAAGGAAGTCATATTAAATTACGTCGCATTGGTATATCGGGGAAAGAAACTCTAACTGTTCCTAACCATCGTCAATTAGATACAGGAACTTGTCGAGCAATCTATAGACAGGCTTGTAAATATGTTATCGAATCAGATCTATTTCCTTATTTTTATGAGTAGGAAATATAGATAAATCATACCTCGATTCAACAGCGCCAAAATTAGCAAAAATGTGTTTATTGTTGTTAGAAAAGGCAAAATTTTAGTATGAGCGATCGCTCTAATTTAACTTCAATTTTTAACTGATAAATGTCCAAATTATATTTTGCCAATTGTCAACTTCCTCGAGTGATTCTTGCATACTTTCTGGGGCATATTGTTTAATGGTTTTGCGCCAAAATGTTTGTGCCACTAAATTTTTCTCTAAAGTGCGAACTTCCCATTTACCAGGAAATTGATCGAACAAATAAAAAGCCAACTTTTTACCAATACCTTGATGACGATATTTTTTTAATACGAAAAATTCTGCAATTGTACGCTCTATAGCCTTTGTATAAGTAACTATATTGACTAGTGCAAAACCTACTAATTTCTCGTTCATTCTCAAGATAAATGGAAAACGTTCTGGCTCTATCCAATACAGGTCTAAATAGCGATATCCATATTTCCCAAATTCATTTAAATCTCTATTTTCAAATTCACTAAGATCATAAACAAGCAACTCAAGCATATTTTGTAATAAATATTTTTCTTCATATTTTGCTAGTTGAATGTTTAAATTCATCATTATTTTGTTTATTTTGCCAGATAGATTAATTTTCCAATTGCGATCGCCTTTTCTTGAAAATAATAAAGTTATCTTTTTTTTGATGCGTGTCGGTTTGATAAACTGCTAATTAAAGTATTAGGAATTACCGAATCGTCCCATTTCTCAGCTTGCTCACCAATACGAACTACAACTAAGTCATGAGCGGGAATAATGTAGACTTTTTGAAGGGATTTCCCATCAAGATAAATAGTATCTTTAGCTAAAAAAGATTGAGAAGCTCTGCGCTTAATTCCTCCAGGTTTGTTTTTAGTTTTAGCTTTGAGCCAAATATGATAGCCATAGCTAGATTCTACAGAAGATGGTTGAATCATTTTATCTAGCCATGCAGAGGCAACAACCTGTTTATTATGAACCTTACCTCGATTGAGAAATAATTGACCAACTTTACCCCAATCTTGAGGAGTAGCGAATAGACAACAAAATGTTTTAGGATGTCCTTGAGGTTGATCGAGCCATATAGCTGCGTCATTGGCTTGTAAAGGTTGCCATAGACGAGTTGATAAATAATCAACATATTTTTCCCCGGTAGCTTTTTCTAGCACTTGCCCTAGTATCTGGGTATTGGCGTTATTGTAATCAAAAGCTTTTCCTGGAGATTTAATCGCAGGAATTTTAAGAGCTACAGCATCAGCATTAGAACCAGCATACATTTGAACCAAGTCTGAGGTTAAACTATCAGTGTTGTCTTCATTCCGCAACCCAGATTGCATATACAACAGATCTTGCAGCGTAATTTTCTTTCGTTCATCTCCAGACCATTCTGGGATATATTTAGCCACTGGATCTAATTCTGACTCAATGTGTCCCTCTTCAATCGCAATACCAATAAGCAGAGCGACAACTGTTTTTGACAAAGACATCGAGTTGGAAGTGGAAGTGGGAGTAAAACCTCTCCAGTATCTTTCTAAAACAATTTCTCCTTTATGTAGTACCAATAAAGCCGAAGAATTATTTGCTTGAGCGTAAGCTGAAATTTTATTTAAGTCATCTTGAGGAATAGACTTAGAAGTTGCTATTGGTATCGCTGAAGGCTTGCCTTTGACTGTTGTTAAAGGTTTGTACCAATCTACATTAGTAATTGAATTGTCAGGATGAGTAGCGACACGACGCAAAAAAGTCCAATTTAAAGCGATCGCAGTCCCTCCGATGACTGCTAAACCTCCAGCTACTAGACTAATATTTCTCACAATTGCTTTCGGCGAAAACTTTGGTACTGAATTACTCATGCGCTCATATTCAATTTTGTCAGCCACTACAAATTAGCAAGAATGTGTTTACCGTTGCAAGAAAAGGCAAGAATTTAGTTTGCTTATTCAGTTATTTTGCCAAATAGGAATTAATTGATGTAATCAAAATAATGTTAGACAAGTTAAATAGCAGCAAGATTGAATTAAACGGAATTCAATATCATGTTCGAGATTCTCAGCAAGGCAAAGAAACTATACTGCTGCTTCACGGTTGGCCAGATGATGG
>JBDKJC010000499.1:0-3772 GCA_039796815.1 Cyanobacteriota bacterium
AAAGCGGCAACTAAACTGACTTTTCCTTCACTAGGAACAGAAGCAATCACCACCGCAGCTTCGCCTAATTTTTGCTGTAATCTTTCGGCAGCAGACTGGAGGGATTTTGCATCCATGTCTCCCAGATTGGCGACTAATATTTTATATTCACCGACAGTTTCTACTTGAGACAGTAGACTATCTGATTTTGCCAAAGCAAGTTCTTGTTTAGCGGATTCTAATTCTTTTTGGGTAGTTTTTAATTCATTTTGGAGGCTATTAACGCGATCGCTAATTTCTTCGGGCTTTACTTTAAAAGTACTGCTCAATTCTTTTACTACTCGATCCCGCAGATTGAGATAATCTAAAATAGCTGCCCCCGCTACGGCTTCGATACGTCTAACTCCAGAAGCAATACCTGTTTCGGCGATAATTTTGAACACGCCAATTTCGGCAGTATTGGTAACATGAGTACCACCACACAGTTCCATCGACACTCCAGGAAAATCGATTACCCTCACTTCATCACCGTATTTTTCGCCAAACATGGCTGTTGCACCTTTTGCTTTGGCATCAGCGATGGGCATAACCTGGACATCGGCTTCGTGGGCTTCAGAGATCCAGGTGTTAACTAACTCTTCTACCTGCTGTACATCATCAGCAGTCAAGGCGCGGGGGGAATTAAAGTCAAATCGTAGGCGATCAAAGTTGACTAACGAACCTGCTTGAGACACAGAGTCATCAACTATTTTTTTTAGTGCCGCCTGTAATAAATGGGTGGCGGTATGGTTTGCCTGTACTCGACGACGGCAGGCGCGATCTATCGTGGCATTAACGACATCGCCGACGCTTACAGTACCTCGTTCTACCTTGCCCTGATGAACTAAGATGTTACCTTGTTTTTGTACGTCTTCAATGCGGATTAAGGCATCATCACCCGAAAGATATCCGCGATCGCCAATTTGCCCTCCAGACTCGCCATAAAAAGGGGTTTGGTCGAGAATAATCTGCACGCGATCGCCAGCAGTAGCTCTAGATGCGTTTCGTGCGATGCCCTTGCTTGCATCTTCATCATTATTACTAACCACAATACCCATAATTTGAGATTGTGCTACTAATTTGCTGTAACCTAAGAAACTAGTTTCATTACTACCTATAACTATTTCCCCTAGGGCATTTTGAGTTGTTAGGTCGATCGCCTCATGGGAATCTTGGGAACGGGTTTTTTGTAATTCCATTTCCCGTTCAAAGCCTTCAAGATCAACGGTTAATCCTTGTTCTTCAGCAATTTCTTGAGTTAATTCCAAAGGAAAACCATAGGTATCATAAAGTTCAAAGGCATCTTTGCCTGAGATTTTGGTTTGTGAAAAGTTAGCAGCTTTAGCAATAATTTCTACCAATAACTTCTCTCCTCTGGCTAAGGTTTTGAGGAATTGAGATTCTTCTCGCTGTAGCTGACTTTCGATCAAATCTGCACGTTCACGAACATGAGGATAAGCCGATTCGGCTAGGGCGATCGCTGTTTCTGCCACCTGAGTAATGAAATTACCTTCAATCCCAATTAATTTGCCGTGACGAATTACCCGACGGATCAGACGACGGAGAATATAACCGCGATCGGTATTAGAAGCTGTTATTCCATCCGCAATCATCTGAACCACTGCGCGAACGTGATCGCCGATTACCTTGAGAGATATTTTAGTTTGCTCATCTGCTTGGCTGTAGTCTATGGCTGCGATCTCTGCTGCCGTCTGAATAATTGGCAGAATTAAATCGGTTTCAAAGTTATTAGGTACTTGTTGCAGGATTTGCGCCATCCTTTCCAAACCCAAACCCGTGTCAATATTTTTATTTTCTAAAGGTGTAAGATTACCTGCTGCATCTTTGTTGTACTGCATAAATACCAAGTTATAAAACTCGATAAATCTGCTGTCGTCTTCCAAATCAATCTGTTCATCCCCCAATTCAGGATGAAAATCATAGAATAATTCTGAACTAGTACCACAAGGCCCAGTAATACCAGAAGACCAAAAGTTGTCTTCTCCCAGGCGCTGAATACGATGTTCGGCAATACCGATCTGGTCGCGCCAAATCGCAAACGCTTCATCATCATCATGATAAACACTAGGCACAATCCGTTCTGGTGGCAAACCATATACCTGTGTCGAAAGTTCCCACGCCCAAGCGATCGCTTCTTCTTTAAAGTAATCCCCAAAGCTAAAATTACCCAACATCTCGAAAAAGGTGTGATGCCTAGCGGTACGTCCCACATTCTCAATATCGTTGGTGCGAATACACTTTTGAGAACTAGTAGCACGAGGTTGAGGCGCTTTGCGCTGTCCCAAGAAGATCGGCTTAAACGGCAGCATCCCAGCAATAGTCAACATTACTGTGGGATCTTCAGGGATTAAAGAGGCGCTAGGTAATCTCTTATGCGCTCTTGCTTCATAAAACTTTAAAAATTTTTCGCGGATTTCGCTACCGCTTAGGTGTGGGAGATCTGCCATAGTAGTTTAGATAAATGCAGTTTGCGTATTTATTTATTTTGACATCTTTTCTGGTTCTATTGAGTCTCACCCTTAAGAGTAGTCAGTCTGCAAGAAAACTAGCGAAAAAGAAACAATATACTATAAATTTATGGCTCATTAATCAACATGAACTATTTTCGTCCTGCGATCGCGACAATGCAAGGCTATACCCCTGGAGAACAGCCCAAGCCAGGAACAGCGATGATTAAACTCAACACTAATGAAAATCCTTATCCTCCTTCGCCCAAAGCATTAGAAGCATTACGCAGCTTAGATAGTGATTGGTTGAGACGTTATCCCGATCCTTATGCTCAAGATTTTTGTCACGCTGTTAGTGAAGTGTTAGACGTACCTGCTGATTGGGTGATTGTCGGCAACGGTAGCGATGATCTGTTAAACATTCTGATTCGCGCCTGTGCTGAGGGAAAAGAGCGCAAGGTAGTCTATCCGATGCCCTCTTACGTACTTTATCGTACCCTAGCATCATTGCAGGCTGCGGAGGTTGTCGAAGTTCCCTATCCTGAAGATAATCGACTACCGATTACGGAATTAATTACTGCTAATGGTGCAGTTACTTTGATTGCTACTCCTAATAGTCCTTCGGGTCATATTGTATCCCTAGATGATTTACGGCAGTTAGCGAGTAAAATATCGGGTATTCTAGCCATTGACGAAGCTTATGTTGATTTTGCCGATTATACGGCTTTGTCTCTGGTTCAAGAATTTGAGAACGTAATTATTTTACGCACTCTTTCTAAAGGTTATTCCCTCGCTGGTCTACGTTTAGGCTTTGGAATCGCCAATCCCAAGCTACTCTCCAATCTATTTAAAGTTAAAGATAGCTATAGTGTGGATGCTCTGGCGATCCTCATTGGCACAGCAGCAATGAGAGATCAAGTATATAAAAATAACTGTGTCGAAAAAGTAAAGCGATCGCGCAGTAAACTAACAATAGATCTAAGACAAATCGGTTTTGAAGTCCGAGATTCTCAAGGAAATTTCTTACTCGTCAAACCACCTAATAATCAAGCAGCGAAGATTTACCAAGCTTTAAAAGCACAAAATATTTTAGTTCGTTATTTCAACTCACCAGGATTATCAGACAAGCTACGGATCACGGTGGGAACTGATGAACAAAACCAAAAATTACTTCAGGCAATTAATCGATAAGCTGTCAGGTATTTAATTTATTGATTGACAGGGAGATAGGGAGATGGGGAGACAGTTTTACTTTTTGGTTAAGACAGATGGCTAAAAGCTAAAAG
>JBDKJC010000500.1:0-3769 GCA_039796815.1 Cyanobacteriota bacterium
ATAGATATTCATCTGTCTCAAGATTTCTGCTAGGGGTAATGAGGGATGACTAATTAATAATTGTGCATTAGCGGGAAGCTGTTGAAGTTGAATTTGCTGGACTTGTCCTTTAATTATTACTTCTGGCTGTTTAGTGCCAATAGGCATCTGGAGATACTGCTGGGTGATTTCTGATTGCCATAAGTTACGATCTAATGCTTGCTGCAATAGTTTTCCTGCTGCTAAGGATTGGGACTCAAAGTTCATATAAAACTTGTCTGTCACTAAAATCTTGCCTTGGATCTGCTTAACTCCCAGTTGATTTAGAGTATTACCTAAAGCGATCGCTTCTTCCCAAACAAACAGGGGATCGCCAGTTCCCTGAATAATTAGATCTCCCGTAACCACACCCTGATTAATCTCCCCTGTAAAATAAACATCTGTGATGAATTGATGGTTTGCACCCCATTTATTCAACGCAGCTAGAGTGGTAGCAATTTTGCTCAAAGAAGCAGCAGGTAGAGGTATTGTGCCTAAATGACTTGCCGAGATATCCCAACCTGATTGCACCCATATTCCTTGGCGATCGCGATCGTATCCTTGCTGAGTTAGCTTTTGTAGATATCGATCGACGATGGTTTGACTCAGGCGATCGCGATTAAATTCAGGAAGTTCAAACACAGCCGATTGTTCCCAAGGAAAAACTTCTAATGGTTGTAATTTGGGCTTTGGTGATGAAAAGACATTGAACCAAGCAGCAATACTTGTCACACTCAAAACGAGCAAATCTAACATACTAATTAAAGATAACAACACCATTTATAACTTTTCTAAGCGCTGCTATTTCGATCACTATCATGATTAGAGCGATCGCCTGTATTATTTAGTTAATCAACTGAGTTAATGTTAGTCAATTAACAATTAATCAGATAATTTTTTCCGCCATTTTCGCTGAATATTAGGAATCTTTTACCTCGGACTGTTAAAATTTGTAAGGCTTAATATAGAATTTTCTACATGGGATTAACGCGCGCAAGGATTGCAGTAGACGCTATGGGGGGAGACTTTGCCCCTGAAGAAATTGTTGCAGGAGCAATCCAAGCTTCGGCAGAATTAGGTATAGATGTCTTACTGGTGGGAGATGAGCAACAGATAAACTCTCTGGTGAAAAAACACGGTGGTAAGGATTCAGAACATATTAAGGTGATTCATGCCGAAGACGTGATCACCATGAAAGAAGAACCGTTAATGGGAATTCGTCGCAAACCAAAAGCTTCAATTAACGTGGCGATGAATTTGGTTAAAGAGAAACAAGCTGATGCGGTAGTTTCGGCGGGACATTCAGGCGCAGCAATGGCATCGGCATTGCTAAAATTAGGTCGGATTAAGGGGATTGAACGTCCCGCAATTGGTGCAGTTTTACCGACAATTATTCCCACTCAATCGGTAATTGTTTTAGATGTTGGCGCAAACGTCGATTGTAAAGCCAGATATTTGGAACAGTTTGCCCTCATGGGTACGATCTACAGCAAATATGTCTTAGGACGATCGGAACCTAAAGTCGGTTTGCTCAACATTGGCGAAGAGTCGTCTAAAGGAAACGATTTAGCCTTGTCTACTCATCAGTTATTGAAGAATAATTCGCAAATTCACTTCTTAGGTAATGCTGAAGGCAGAGATGTCTTATCTGGTGAGTTTGACATTATTGTCTGTGATGGATTTGTGGGTAATATTGTGCTTAAATTTGCCGAAGCGATCGGGGAAGTGATGCTACAAATTATGAAAGAGGAACTACCTCAAGGATTACACGGTAAATTAGGTACTGCCATTCTTAAGCCGAATCTGATGAACATCAAACGCCGTATCGATCGCGCCGAACATGGAGGTGCATTATTGTTCGGTGTGGCAGGAATTTGTATCATTAGTCATGGTAGTTCTCGCCGAGGCTCGATGTTTAGTGCTATTCGTTTAGCCAAAGAAGCGATCGACAATGAGGTGTTAGAAAAGATTAAAGCTAATAATCAGCCACAATCGATAACAGAAACGCCTACTGAAGCAACAGCTAATTAATTTATTAATTTTATAGATAGCCCAAATAAGTAATGGAGTAAGACGTTGAACAATATGGGTGTAGGTATGGCGATTACTGGATGTGGTTCAGCTGCACCAGAGTCAATTTTAACCAACGATCAGCTTGCTCAGATGGTAGATACTTCTGATGAGTGGATCGAAGCTAGAACAGGTATGAAAAACCGTCATATTGCTTCCCCCAGCGAATCCCTAAGTCAGCTATCTGCTGTTGCTGCCAAGGAGGCGATCGCTATGGCAGGAATTTCTCCCACCGATATTGATTTAATTATTCTGGCGACTTCCACACCTGATGATTTGTTTGGTAGCGCTTGCCGTATTCAAGGCTTAATTGGGGCAACTAATGCTGTCGCCTTCGATCTAACTGCTGCCTGTTCTGGCTTTGTGTTTGCCTTAATTACGGCATCCCAGTTTATTAGTACGGGAATGTATCAAAATGTGCTAATCATTGGTGCAGACGTGCTTTCTCGCTGGGTAGACTGGAGCGATCGCACTAGCTGTATTTTGTTCGGTGATGGTGCAGGTGCAGCAGTTTGTCAGGCGACAGAAAATAACCGTTTGCTGAGTTTTGGTATGTATAGTAACGGTAGTCAAAATGATTCCCTTAACTTAAACTATCGCTGTGATGAGCAGCCTCTAGTTGACGAGATTACGGCGCAACACGGTTCGTATAATCCCATCACCATGAACGGAAAAGAAGTCTATCGCTTTGCTGTAGCCCAAGTTCCCGAAGCAATCAGTAAAGCGATGTTTCAGGCAAATCTAACCGCCGACGATCTAGATTGGCTATTACTCCATCAGGCAAATCAACGGATTATGGATGCAGTAGCAAAACGTCTTAATATCCCTCAATCTAAAATTTTGAGCAATATAGCTGAATATGGTAACACCTCCGCAGCTTCTATTCCTCTGGCTCTCGATACTGCGGTAAGAGACGGTAGAGTTAAGCCTGGAGATACGATCGCTACTTCTGGCTTTGGTGCAGGTTTGACTTGGGGTTCGGCGATTTTTAAGTGGGGATAATTTTAGTGATTGGTTTCAATTGCCCAAAAATTTAATTCAATTTAATTTGATGGAAAAAGTTTGCTGATTAGGTATATTAATCTACAATTGCGTAAATTTTGTTGCTTCAAAAGTTGATTGATAAATTGAGTTGCAAAGTAAACTTATGTATCGTTTTCAAATAATTTAAAAAGTAGATGATACATTATTAATTAGAGCCTTAAAAGACTCTCCTGACAGAGATTATAGGTCGATCCAAATTCAATTAAGGAGGCTAAAAACCTGTTTCATCTAATATCTGTCTCGTCAAATAAAAACAGCAACACTCAACTAAAAAACTGATATTTTCTCAATTGGAAACAAAGGAGATAGCCTACTGAATACTTGTGTTCTGTAGAACTCCAAATTGAGTTAGTTATAAGAGGAAATCTCTCGGTGAATTTAGCTTGGGTGTTGTTGTTTTCAGAGAAACATCCAATCACTTCAAATTTTCAGAGGTTAATTTATCAACACGATCGCACTTCAAGATCGCACTTCCTCAGCCACAAACATTAAACTTCAAACTACTCTCCATCACTGAAGCTATAACTATCCAATTTTTTTTGTTTTGACTAACCAACCATAACTGATGCTCAAGAGAGTGGCGATCGCACAGAAGGAAAAGACGCTAAACCAATTATTAGGATTCATCTTCTTAATT
>JBDKJC010000501.1:0-3760 GCA_039796815.1 Cyanobacteriota bacterium
CGTTGGGTATTACAAAAATTAGAAATTCATTATCAACGTAAAGGAACATTAACTCCTCTGGCTTTAGCTTGGATTTATATGGGGGTGGTAGTTTCTGCCTTAATTACCGAATTAATCGGTATTCACCTGATTTTTGGGGCTTTTCTATTCGGAGCAGTGATGCCCAAAAACGAAGATTTAGTGCAGGAAATAGCGGAAAAAACCGAAGATTTTGTCCTGATTTTCTTATTACCTGTCTTTTTTGCCTATAGTGGTTTAAAAACCCAGATTGGTTTACTCAATCGTCCTGATTTGTGGCTATTGTGTTTAGCAGTATTGGCAGTGGCGATTATTGGTAAATATGTAGGAACTTATATCGCAGCTAGGGTATCGGGGGTGGACAAACGAGATGCTTCGGCTTTAGGCTGGCTGATGAATACCCGTGGTTTAACTGAATTAATCGTCTTGAATATCGGACTCAAGTTCGGAGTAATTTCGCCACTACTATTTACCATGCTGGTAATTATGGCATTGGTCACAACCATTATGACTTCCCCCCTCTTAGAGTCTATCTATCCCAAGCGCTTAATTAGACTGAATACCGTCGAAGATGAAACTGAGAATACTGAAAGTCCAGTTCCTGCCTATAAAATCTTAGTTCCTGTAGCCAATCCCAATAGTCAAGCAGGATTGTTGGGTTTGGCTGGTGCGATCGCAGGAGAAAAAGCGGCGGTGGTAAATCCTTTGAGCTTAATTGAACTAGAAGAAGATTTTTTATACAAAAGTACTCCAGAAGCAGCTGATAAACTAATCACCAAACGGCGTAAGAGTATCGAAAAGGTAATTAGTGGCATCGAACCAGAGTCGATTAGAAAAAACATCGTGCCAATTGTCGGTATTGCTCAGGATGTAGCACGTGAAACTTGCTATGTAGCAACTAACGAACAAGCTAATTTAATTTTAGTCGGTTGGCACCGTTCGGCATTTACGGAAAATAGTCTCAAAGGTAGAGTTGGACAAATTTTAAATAATTCTCTCGCTGATGTTGCTGTTTTTATCGATAAAAAACCCTATCCTTGGAAATCTTTAGTAGTTGCTTATGCTAATAATATTCATGACGATTTGGCTTTATCTATCGGGATTCGGATGTTACTTAATGATGGGAAACGTCAATTAAAAATTATCCAGTTTGCTCAAAAAGATCCTGTAACGGAAGGCATCAGTTCCGAATTATGGCAAAGTATCGAGACTCTACCCGAGACAATGCGATCGCGAATTGAAATTGCTGCCGTAGAACAGGGAGATCCCTTGCAAACCGTCATTCAAGCAGCTGCCACTGCCGATTTAACTATTGTCGGTACTAGTCATAAGTGGGGCATTGAACGTCAAACATTAGGACGTTACACCGATAAGCTAGCCAAAGAGTGTGAATCTTCGATTTTAATTACTCGTAAATATAACGAAGTAGCCTATCAGCTTAATTCTTTGATCGAAAAAGAGTCAAACAATCTATCCGCAATTTGAGTGTGAAATATTGAACGAGGAACAATGAGTCATTTCAATGTAAAAACTTTGTCATTTTATGGCGTTGCCATCAGCAGTGTCTTATTACTATTTAAAGTAGTCAGTACCTATGGTCAAACGAAGTTGAATGCTGCTGCGGACATTAATGGTAGCTATCAGCTTGCCTCCGTTGACAACTTACCCGATTGCTTACAAGGAAAAAAACTCAATTTAAATATTGAGCAATCAGGTATTTATCTGTTTGGTCAACTGGTAGTTCAACAGGAAGATGCATCAGCTAAGGCAATGGAAATTCCTTTAAGTGGAGATTTCAAAGATAATCAGGTAATTATGTCGGGTCAAGGTAAACTGGCTGGCTGTGATCCAGAACTACAATTAGCAATTCAGGGACAACGGGAGCAGCAGAACTTGGTTGGTCAAATTAAAGATGTTGCGACTCAAAGGGAAGGGGCTTTTGTGGCTAAATACCAAGAGTCAAAACCAGAAGCAGTCGAAAAACATTAGATCAATTTTAGTCTAGCTTAAGAGTACTAATTGGTGAAGATAGCTATAAGCTTTGGAGATCTTGCTGATTTTTAGTTAGCGATCGCCAAGGGTATGAAGAGGTGCTAGCTAATCCTTTAGGAGAGACAAATGAATTATGGGAATTAAATAAATTTAAAAACTTGTCAAATTAATTTGAATAGTTTATGATGTGGAATAATTAAATATCAGAGTTCAGTCAGCCTAATCTAAAAGTAAAGCTGGAAAAAGCCAGCGTAACTAAAGAGCGGGGAAACCATTTTTGGGGCTTATTACTACGGTATGTGTAGTGAAGAACATCTCTCAGTTCTAGCCCGTCAGCTAACCTCGTAGGCATTGAGAGGAGATTGAAGAGAAAAAATTTTAGCTAAAATTGCTCTCATCAGTATCCTAAGTTACTAACTGCTCTCTACATTCAGTTACTGATGATTGCCAGACAAAAACTTGGTGTTTTTGGCTTTTAATATGGCGATCGCAGTAGCATCACTAGTCACAAAGGAGATGTGCGTTCGTGTTTAATATTAATCAAGTTGTTCAACACAAAAAAACGGGGAAAGTTGGCAAGGTAATTGGTTATGGGTATCAAACATTTGAGAATGTTGATTTTTTAACTATCAAGGTTCGACTGTTAAAAAGTCTTTCAACCAAGCCAGTTGTGGAGGATATGAGCAAAGAGTGGTTTTCCTGGCAGCAAGACCCCGAAAATTTTTGGCAGCGGAAAATTTCGCAGGACAATCTTGCAGCTTAAATCAAAGTTAATGTTTTCGATTATGGTCTCTAATTAAAACCGATGCAGGTTTTTAAGGAGAAATTAATTAGATAGCAACCATTAATTAATAATAGAGAGGATAAACCTATGTCTATGCTCAAAGTCGGGGATATCGTTAAACATCAAAAAACAGGTAATATTGGCAAAATAATAGATTACGGTTATCAAAAAATTAGTGACAGTTATTATTTAACAACTCTAAGGGTTGAACTTTTTACTTATAGTTCGATGACATCAACAGTTGAAGATTTGTTTGAACAATGGCAAGTTTGGCAAGGCGATCGTCATACTCAATTTTCTTTTTAGCAATGATTTAATGCTCCTTCAATCATCTAAAATCTAAATAAATTCTCTAATCAATAGATGATGATGAGGCAAAATTATTGTCCCAGAAGAATGTCAATAGAACAATCTTAAGTTGATACTTGAAAACAGCCAGTAAATTTATCGCTGACTGCTTTTTTTTAGCCAAAGTTTTAGCAATCTTAATTCCAACAAGACAAAATATTAATCAATTTAAGGATCATAAATATATGAATTTATCTACATTCGCTGTAGCTGGTCAGGTTGCCTGGAAAAAAGCAAAACCAATACTTATTAGAGACACATTTTTATTACCATTAATAGGTTGTATTGGGTTAATAGCTGTTTGGTGGGCGATCGCTTTGTTTCGTTCTGAACTAATGCCCACTCCACTCCAAGCCCTGACAGAGAATATAGATTATATTATACATCCTTTTTATCGCCGAGGACCAGGGGATTTAGGTCTAGGTTGGTTGTTAATCGCGAGTTTGAGAAGAGTGATTATTGGCTTTTTGATTGGAGCAGCAGTAGCTATCCCTGTCGGATTTTTGATCGGCATGTCAAAACCAGCAATGTTAGCGATTAATCCCATCGTTCAAGTTCTTAAACCCGTTTCTCCTTTAGCTTGGTTACCCATTGCCTTAGCCATCTTTAATGTTGCCG
>JBDKJC010000502.1:0-3757 GCA_039796815.1 Cyanobacteriota bacterium
TGCTTTCAGCTTCAGAATATTTACTTTGACGATCATTATGGTTCCAGGCTGTATTGCTATTGGGATATAAATCATTTTCGGCGATCGCCCTTTTACGACGGTCGTCGCTATAGCCGTAAAGATTGAGGCTCTGTACTAGCAAATTAGCGATCGCTCCTGTTAAGGTAGCTAGAGCAATCCAAACTGCTAGAGGTAAGGGTGGAGTTCGATAAAAGCAGTTTTGAGAACTATCAGCACAAAATAGCTTGAGGGCAATTGGCTCTCTGTTTTGTATAAATACAATACTCAAGGCAGCAATAATTAAGATTAGCAGCAGTATTTTAATTCGACTCATAAATCCCTCGTGATAAAATGAACACTTTTTTTGACTCATCCAGGCTAACAAAATAGCGATCGCCATAGCGCCACTATCTTAGTTGTCTAGTTTTGTCTTTATGGTAATCAAGTTCGCTACCGATCTGTTTGTTTTTCAGTTCTAAACTTAAAATATCTAGCTTCAATTTAGGGAATTGATGAATGCTGAATTGGGGTATAAAAATCAAATTTAATCAGTTTTCCAGGCTAGATTAAAACGCTTAGAGCCTAGAGCTTCAAGCTAACAATAGTACTATTAAAGTTTTCAGCCATTAAACTAGCAATGCGTCAATTGAGCTAACTAAATTAAACTTTTATGTTTGTTCTTTAAGAAATACACGCAAAATTGTCATGCTCCTTATTATGTCCTGATAGTTGATTATTTTAGAAGAAAGACCAAGATGTTCAATCAATTTCAAACAAGTATAAGTACCTATATATAAAAAATATATTAATAATCACAACTAATAATGTAGGAGCAAAAGAGTGAAAGATACAAGTGTTAAATTTGCTAATGTTACCAACTTAAATGAACTAGAAAGACAGGCAATTCACACTTCTAGTATGATTCAACCTCATGGCATGATTTTAGTGCTAGAAGAACCGAATTTGCAGATAGTTCAAGCTACTACTAATTGCCATTATGCTTTTGGCATCAAGGCTCAGGAGATAATTGGTAAAACTTTAGAAGAGCTTTTCGATCCGTTTCAAGTCGATCTGATTCAAAAAGGGATTACTAAAGAAAACCTAGACTTTATCAACCCAACAAAAATGTGGGTGAGAAAAAATGGCGGAGAATATGCTATTTTCGATGGAGTTTTTCATCGTAACAAAGATGGAATTTTAATTTTAGAATTAGAGCCTGCTGAATCTCAAGAAACCATTCCTTTTCTCAGTTTTTATCATTTAGCCAAAGCCTCAATTAATCAATTACAAGATTCTGCCAGCCTGAAAGATTATTGCCAAATTATTGTGCAAGAAGTACGCAAGGTAACTGGATTCGATCGCGTCATGCTTTATAAATTTGACGAAGACGATCATGGTGCAGTGGTTGCGGAAGAAAAGTTAGATCATCTCGAACCATATTTAAATTTACATTTTCCTGCTTCAGATATTCCCAAGCCAGCAAGAAAGCTTTTTAGTTCCAACTGGATCAGACTGATTCCTGATGCTCATGCCGAACCTGTAGAATTATACCCTGCCAATCATCCTCACGGCGATCGCCCTGTAGATTTGACTCTTTCTATCCTCAGAAGCCCTTATCCTTGTCATTTAGAATATTTGCACAATATGGGGGTAGGAGCGTCATTGACCATTTCTTTGATTGAAAATGGCAAACTTTGGGGACTAATTGCCTGTCATCATTTGACCCCTAAATACGTCCCTTATGAACTGCGTAAAGCCTGCGAATTTTTGGGTAGAGTAATCTTTTCGGAAATTTCTAATCGACAAGAAAGTGAAGACTATGATTATCGCTTAAAACTAGATCGGATGCGATCGCAGATCATTGACAACATGACTCAATCGGCAAATCTGGTTGAAGCTTTGATTAAAGATGAATCTTCTCTGCTCGATCTAGCTGCTGCCACTGGTGCTGCGGTGTGTCTCAATGGAACTTGGACAATGGTGGGTGAAACGCCTAATGAAGAAGCGCTAAACCTTTTGGTACAGTGGCTATATCAAAATATTGATGAAGAAGTATTTTGTACTGATTCTTTAGCAGAAGTATATCCCGAAGCGGATGCTTATAAAAACGTTGCCAGTGGTTTAGTAGCGATGGCAATTTCTCGTCGTAATTATGTCCTGTGGTTTCGACCAGAGGTAATTCAAACGGTAAACTGGGGAGGCGATCCGAATAATGCCTATCAAACCATTAATTCCGATCGAGGGTTGCGTTTATCTCCGCGTAAATCTTTTGAATTGTGGAAAGAAGAAGTCCGCTTAACCTCCCTACCCTGGCAACAAGTAGAAATCAATGGCGTTAAGGAATTAAGACGAGTCATTGTTAATATAGTACTACGTCAAGCAGACGAATTAGCATTGCTGGCACAGGATTTAGAACGTTCTAACTCCGAGTTAAAGAGATTTGCCTATGTGGCTTCTCATGATTTGCAAGAACCCTTAAACCATGTCTCCAACTACGTTCAATTGCTGGAAATGCGCTATGGTGAACGTCTGGATGCCGATGCCAAAGATTTTATCGGTTTTGCAGTAGAAGGGGTAAGCTTAATGCAAACCTTGATTGATGATGTATTAATTTATTCCAAGGTAGACAGTCAAAGTGGCGAATTTACCATTACAGATGCACAATTGGCCCTAGAACAAGCCCTAACTAATTTACAAAGAAAAATCCATGATAGCGATGCCGAGATTATTATTACCACTCCACTACCTACTTTAAAAGCAGACAGTACTCAACTGATGCAGCTATTTCAAAACTTAATTGTTAACGCGCTTAAATTCCGCAGTGCTGCATTACCTAAGATTGAAATCGGCGTTGAGCGCCAAGAAAATGAATGGTTATTCTCGATTCGAGATAATGGTATTGGGATCGATCCTCAGTTTAGCGATCGCATTTTTATTATTTTCCAGCGTCTCCATACTAGAGATGAATATCCAGGTACGGGAATGGGTTTAGCAATTTGTAAAAAAATTACTGAATGCCATCGCGGTAAAATCTGGGTTGAGTCAGAATTAGGTAAAGGATCGACTTTTTACTTTACGATCCCAGTAGGAGGACGTGAGCGTGACCTTAGAAATGGACAAAAAACCAAAAACTATTCTGTTGGTGGAGGACAATAAAGCTGATGTTCGACTGGTTCAAGAAGCCTTAAAAAATAGTTCTCTGACTTATGAAATGGCAACTGTCCGAGATGGTGTAGCAGCAATGGCATATTTACACCAATCAGGTGAATATGCTAGCGCTTCTCGTCCCGATCTAATTATTTTGGATTTAAATCTGCCCAAAAAAGATGGTCGGGAAGTACTAGCAGAAATTAAAACTAATCCTCAATTTAAACGGATTCCTGTCATTGTTTTGACTACTTCAAAAAATGAAGATGATATCCACCAAAGTTACGATCTTAATGCCAACTGTTTTATTACTAAATCTCGGAATCTCAGTCAGTTATTTACAATTGTCAGAAAAATTGAGGAATTTTGGCTAACTACCGTTACTCTACCTTCTCAATAGCAATTTATCACCTTGATTCAGTAAAATCATGTCTCAAAGCTCTGTTGGAATATCTTCATTACAGCTTAATGGTGGGCAAAAGGCGATCGCAATTTTATTAATTGAAGACGATCTTGCTGAAGCTAAGTTAATACAGGAGATTCTGCGCAACTTTAATTTGAATCAGTTTGTTCTAACTCATGTCCAAAGGCTGCAAACTGGTTTAAATCG
>JBDKJC010000503.1:0-3752 GCA_039796815.1 Cyanobacteriota bacterium
AAACAATTCCGACACACAAGGCAAAACTTCTGGCACGATTTAGTTCAAAGTATTTGATTCCGATGGCTGAACCGATTGAGGCAAAGACCATGCAGATAAAGGGAAAGGCATATTTTTGCTGTATTCGGACAGTAAACTGAGCAATCTTGGTTGGTTCTCCACTAGCTTCAATCAAGCTTAAATATTCTTGTGCTTGGCGGATATTCATATCCTCAGTACTGCGTCCTTGATTGACAATCTGGAAAATAGTTCCTGATAAAAATAATTGTTTAGCGGTAAACTTTTCCTGAGTATCGATCTTGGCGTTGTTATCAAAGTGAGTAATCGAGCCTTGAATCAAAATCCAGGTTTGCTGTGGCTGATTCCATTGCGCCGATTGAGCGGTAATTATCTGGTCTAAATATTCTTGTCTGAAACTGAGAACAGTGACGTTGATTAACCTCGGTTGGTCATAATGTTCCGCAAAGTAGATGCGCTGGAGTTTTTTAGTCGCGTTCCAACCTGATGCATATTCACTATAGTAGATGTTTCGATGTTGTAAATTTAATTCTGTCTTAGTAATATAGGGATTTTGAAGTAGATTTGCTTGATAGTTAGCAGCAGGAACAATTAGTTCGTTGAGGAGAAACGTAATTCCTGTAATCAGCAAGCTAAAGACAAAGGCAGGTAATATAATTCGATAGCTACTAATCCCAAAACTAAACAGGGCGGTTAATTCGCG
This sequence comes from Cyanobacteriota bacterium, assembly GCA_039796815.1. Classification (GTDB taxonomy): domain Bacteria; phylum Cyanobacteriota; class Cyanobacteriia; order Cyanobacteriales; family Xenococcaceae; genus Waterburya. Next base: position 722 of record JBDKJC010000503.1, read on the forward strand.
ATCGCTATTTAATTGGCCATAGATCATTAAGCTGGTGAGGAGGACTGAAATCGGTAAGGCATAAGCAGCATATTCAGGAATCTTATAGCCCAAGATAAGGATAGCAATCGGGATCGGCAGCTGATATTCACTAACTTTATGAGCTAGGTCAGCAACTGTACCAATAGCTACCCCCAAAGTCGTTAATATACTGAGGCTCAAGAGAAAAGACCAACTTAATTGCTGAACTAGATAGCGATCCATTAAGGAGATTTGCCAGCTATGTTGAATAGTATGTCGAATATTTTGGTAATTGAATTTCATAGATTAGCTGTAAGCTATGAACAATGAGCAATGAGCAATGAGCAATCAACAATGAGCAATCAACAATGAACAGAGAAATGCGCTCAATACGGGGGAAGTAAATCCACATTAAGCATATATATGAACAAAGTTACCGTTAATGTCCCTGCCACCACAGCCAATATCGGAGTTGGTTTTGATTGTCTGGGTGCAGCTTTAACTATGGCAAATGAGTTTCAGTTTTTGGTAGTTGATACTGATACTAAATTAAAGATTATTGTCGAGGGAGAAGAGGCTGATAAGGTTGGATTAGGTGAGAATAACCTAATCTATCGTTCTCTGGTTCAGTTCTATCAACACATTCAACAGACACCACCGCATCTAGAAATTACCATTAAGCTAGGAGTTCCCCTCTCACGGGGTTTAGGTAGTTCTGCTACCGCCATTGTCGGCGGTTTATTGGGGGCAAATAGCCTAGCGGGAAATCCTCTGAGTCAAGCAGAAATTATGCACATGGCGATCGCTATTGAAGGTCATCCAGATAACGTAGTTCCCGCTTTACTCGGTAACTGTCTCTTGTCCGTGGAAGATGGAGGAGAATGGCAAATTACGCCAATTCCTTGGCATCAGAATATTATTCCAATTGTAGCTATTCCTAATTTTGAATTATCTACTAGAGAAGCGCGTGAGGTATTGCCCTCAGAATATAGCCGTAGTGATGCTATTTTTAATATTTCGCGCATGGGACTATTGATTAGAGGCTTGGAAACCAATAACCCTAGCTGGCTTAAAACGGCCTTAGCTGATAAATTACACCAACCTTATCGCCAAAAACTCATTACTGGCTATCAACAGGTAGAAAAGGCTGCCCTGGCTGCTGGGGCATATGGTCTGGTAATTAGTGGGGCGGGACCTACTTTACTAGCTTTAACCAATGCTGAACGGGTAGAACAGGTAGTTAAATCAATGAAGTCAGCTTGGGAAGATATCGGAATTAAATCCCAAGTGCGATCGCTAGCGATCGATCACCTGGGCGCCAAAGTTAGGCAAAAGTAATTCAAGGGTAATTGTTCACTGTTCATTGTTAAATAATTTGTTTAAAGACATTCAAATCCCAAGGTTGCTAAAATTGCCTGTACTAAGGACATTATTATCGATCGATTATTCAGTCGTCAAAATTTGCTTGACATACACCATTTAGTTTAGTCTATTTCAATAAATAGCCTGTAAAATTATTTGAGGCATTGATTATATAATGACCAAAGTTGGAATTGTTATTTTTGATCGTTTTACGGATATTGATGCCATCATGCACTGGGATTTACTAAATCGAGTGCGATTAGATTTTGGCATGAGCGAGTTTGAAGTTAAGTTATTAGGTACAGAATCATCCCATATTTCGTCGGCTGGGTTACGTATTCCTGTTTCGAGTTCAATAGAAGAAATCCCCAAATTAGATGCAGTGGTATTGGCTAGTGGTTGGGGAACGCGATCGCTTATTGAAGACAAAAATTATTTAGAAAAATTGGGATCGATGCTCGATCCTAGCAAACAGCTTTTGGCTGCTCAATGTTCTGGTTCTCTATTGTTAGGAGCAATTGGATTATTAAATGGAATACAAGTAACAGGCTATCCACCAATTATCAAATTGTTGGAAACATACCAAGCAATACCAGTAAATCAAAGTTTTGTAGTAGACAATAACATTGCTACAGCTTCTAGCTGTTTGTCATCACCCCAACTTTCATTTTGGCTAATCGAAAACTTAGTCGATATCAAAATGGCTAAAAAAGTCATGGAATCATCACAGCCAATTGGCGATTATGTATTGTCAGAGATTTAATCTTATTTCCTAGATTCATTTAAACAGCGACTTTACTGTAGAACCAATGGTATCTTTAGTATCCTCAATTATGGTTTTGATTGGCTGTTGCTGCTGTAAAAAGACACGAGCGCAGTTGCGTCCAGGCATCCCTGAAATAGAGCCTCCTGGGTGTGTTCCTGCTCCAGTTAGATATAGTCCGCCAATGGGTGTGGTGTAGTTGGCTATTTCGGGCAAAGGACGGAAAAAAACCATTTGATCGAGGGTCATATCGATGTGATAGTAATTGCCTTTGTATGCCCCTAAACGTTCTCCCAATTCGGCGGGACTTTCTACCCGACGGGCAATGATTGAATCTTTAACATTCGGTGCATAGTCGGCAAGTTTATTAATTACCCGATCTGCAACCTGGTTTTTAAGTTCGTCTGTCCAACCAGTACCGTTTAGACCTGTTCCCTCTAGTCCATGAATTTGATATGGTGCAAAGAATTCAATCCACAATGTATGTTTGCCTTCTGGAGCTAATGAAGGATCGAGTACGCTAGGTACATCAAGGTACATGGAAGGATTTTCATCGGGTATTTTACCCATTGAAGGTAAAGAATGAGCCTCTTCAACATGGTGTACCGAGTCGGCGATTAAAACTGAACCAATATTAAACTCTTCTCGATGGTTGTAGCGCTCAAAACGCGGTGCTTCAGATAGGGCGCAATCTATTTTGAGAATAGTTTCGTTGTTGTTAACAATGCGTCGATCTAGTCTTTCTCTTAAATTAGGATCGGCTGCATCACTCGCTTCGGTGGGAATCATGTTTAAAAATAAGCGACGAGCATCAATATTAGAAATAACCGCAGTTTTAGCGCGATATTCTTCACCGTTAGTAGTTCTAACTCCTTCTGCCTTGCCTTCATTACTAATTAATACTGT
>JBDKJC010000504.1:0-3750 GCA_039796815.1 Cyanobacteriota bacterium
ATTTCTTTATTGAGAGTAGAATTTCCGAGTTGCCCTACTACCTCAAAAAAATCTAGCTTACCTGAAGAGTTACTTAGAGCAATATTCAGATTAATATCTCTAGAACGTTCTTGCTCGAATATATTGTAATAATCTTTTATTGGTTCTATATTTATACCAGACCAGCCACGATCGTAAAATGCCTTTGTTACTGAATCAGACGTTGGATGTAAAGCTCCAACATCGATATAAAACCCTTTCGTTTTATGTTTAAATACACGATTTAGCAAAACATCTTCAAAATTTTGAGCATAGGAAATGAAACTATTGGTAAAACTTTGATGCTTGTTATCAATAATCTGTTTTCTGGTAAAGTTATGAATTTCAGATTCATCTAAATAATTTGATACTTGTAAAATAGTTTTATTCACGTGATTGTAGAGATCGGTAAATATGTCTACATCTTCTTCATGAAAAGCACATATATCAAAGTAGTAAATAGCAGGTTGTCCGCTTTTATAAAGATTAGAAAATAGATAATTTATTAAATCAAAAAAATGTCGTTTATCATAATCGCAAAAACTAGAAATATGATTTCCAAAATTATCAAATATCATAAACCGTCTGTAGCCTAAATCTATTAAGAAATTTATGATATTTAGAGCATCACTAAATGAATTATTTTTGGTATTAAACGATATATCATATTCAAAGTAAATAACAGGTTTGAGTTTACCAATAACACCCTTGGACTTGGTAATTATTTCTAAATCTAATCCATCCGTATCAATTTTTAGAATTTTAGAATTTTTAAAATTTGAAAAATTTTCAAGTACAAAACCTAAACTGTACATTGTTGAAATGTATTGACCTGATTTTCCCACAGCATGGATGATAGATGTTGTGCCATTTTGACTAACTATTTTTTCTAAATCTACTGTTTCGCCATCCTGTCCGATAAAACAGTACGCAATCGCAATATTACCTATGATTTGGGCGTTTTGTTTAAGGAAAGAAAAATACTCTGGATTTCCTTCTATACAAAGAGTTGGTATTGGTTGAAATTCTTGAATCAATGCTGCTGTATCGCCTACATTTGCACCAATATCAATGGCAGTAGTGCGAGGATATTTGGTAAATACATATTTAGCAATAATACCAAGGATACGATCATATAGTTTCCACGTATTCTGATACTGTTCAAGTTTGTGATTATGGGGAAAGAAACGGGTGTGACGAGCTACCTTGTACTGTTTATTCATGCGACTAAAAATATTAATTTCTGTAAGATCATCAGCTTCAATGTTTTTCTGAATTTCACTTGGATGATATAGAAACAAATTAATTGCCTTTATTGCTATACTAACCAGTGGACTGGAATCATCTTTTATCTCCCTTACCATCCCTCTGCTGCTTAATCGTCGCCAAAAGAGCTTTATATTCCTCCTGTTTCGGATTCAACCTAACTAACGTTTCTAATGGCTCGATAGTACGCTCAAAATCCTTCATTTGTAACCGTATTTCTACCAAACCTTGAAGCGCGACCTGATTTTCTGGCTCTCTCTGCAATACCATTTCATAACCTTGTGCTTGCGCTTGAAGTTGTTGCGTCAAATCTTCAGCTTGAGCAGATACTTGAGTTGATTGAGCTGGATTAGTCAACATACGGATTAAACCATATCCGCTAGAACCCAAAAACGCCATAGCCGAGATTCCAGTAAAAATACGTATAATTAGTTTTTTCCGTGACATATTACAATTTGAAGCAAAATGGTTGCCAAACTAAATCTGTTGTTCATAATGTACCCAAATCTTTTTAAAAAACTTTCGTCTTTTTGATGGCATTGTAATAATGGGCAAGCAACTTGTAAAAGCGAACGGCAGACAACGCTCCTACAATACCAAACGCCCCAGAGATCAATTTGATTAACATAACCACAATCAAAACCCATGAAAATCAATTACATCATTTGATTTTCATTTAGCATTAGGGCAGTTTTTAAATTATTGTTAAAAGCGATCGCTTTTTTTCCTTCAATCGGTCGATCGCATTCGATAACGGGAATAAGAACCAACGTCTGGATCGAATTGAAAGAATTTTAGAATCAGTAGCACAAAGACAAGAACAAAGCGATCGTTTCATACAATCTAATGCCCGAACTATTCAAGGAATATTAGAAGCAGGAGTAACAGAACACCTCGAACATGAGGAAAGAATAGCGCAACCAATAGTACCAAAAATCTCAAACGAGCGCATTTCTCTCTTCAATCCTTCGGGAGATCGCTTTTAAGGCAAGAAGCCATCAAATAAAATATTCTCAAGGTATAAAAGTACAATTGCATTAATGCACTTTAGTCTGAGAGCAACAATTATGGAAGGTGTTCAGTTTTTAGTCAATGAAGAAGGTGAAAAAACCTCTGTATTAATTGATTTGAATGAGTGGGGAGATTTATGGGAAGATTTTTATGACATCATGATTTCTCTTTCTCGTCAAGATGAAGCAGAAGTTAGCTGGGATGAGCTTAAGACAGAGCTTGAGTTAGATGAGTAAATATCATGGCTCAATACCGCATCAGCTTTAAATCTTCAGCCGCCAAAGAACTAAAAAAACTACCACTGAAGTTACAGCATCGCATAGCTGATAAAATTGAACAACTCGTTGAAGACCCTCGCCTTTCAGGAGTAATTAAGCTTAAAGGAGATGATGATTTGTATCGTTGTCGAGTTGGTGAATACAGACTGGTTTACCAGATTGATGACTCGACGCAAAAAATTATTGAAACTGAATCAGAACTTTTCTTGAAAACAATCATTCCCTCTCGGAAGGCAACTAAGCAGTACCTCAGAGGAAGAAATAACCATGAATGAACTAGATCGCGAAGAAAAAGAAATACTAAAGACTTTTGAACAAGGAGAATGGCAATCAGTTGGCGATCATACTCGTTTGGCACAACTTCGTGGTTATGCCAAGGCTACTCTAGCTAAAGATAAACGAATTACTTTGAGGCTTTCATCTTTCGATCTAGATGCTATTCAGGCAAAAGCTATCGAAGAAGGAATTCCCTATCAGACACTAATCTCTAGTATCCTTCATAAATATGCTACTGGTCTTCTGGTTGATCGACGACAAGAAGGCAGTAAATAATAATCTGTAAAGTATGTCGCCAATAAATCTTCTGTTGTGGGATTTAAATCAATTACATTCAGATCATCCCTCAAAATGGTCAAGGCGCGATCGCATAACAGATATTCTCAAGCTATAAAAGTACAATTGAATTTCTAAAGACTACGGATAGCGCGATCGCCTTTTTCTTTTAAAGTATAATTGAACTACAAATCTTCTCTTAGAGTATCAATATGGCTACTCAATTATCTTTAGCTACTAATAACGCAGATCTCTACCATCGTGATTATTATCTTTGGTTGTCTCATACTGTCCAGCTAATCAAAGATGGAAAATTTTCTGAGATTGATGCAGCTAATTTAATTGAAGAAATTGAAGATATGGGCAGAAGTGAAAAAAGGGCGGTAAAAAGTAATTTAATTATTCTGTTGTTGCATCTGCTCAAATATAAATATCAACCAGCTAAAAGAACTAATAGTTGGAAAGCAAGCATCAGAGAACATCGACGCAGATTAAGAGATGATTTTAAAGCTAGTCCCAGCTTAAAACATTATTTCCAAGAAGTATTTGCAGAAAGCTATCAAGATAGCAGAGAACAAGCTGCTGACGAGACTGGATTACCTATTGATACTTTTCCAACTCTTTG
>JBDKJC010000505.1:0-3750 GCA_039796815.1 Cyanobacteriota bacterium
ATTTTATTAGAAAAAGTAAAACAGTATAATGATTTGATTGCTAACTTGAAATTACTAGCCGACTTAAATTCACTTAGCCCTATTTCTGAAAATGATAATATTAAATCTTCAGAAAAAGTTGAATTAGTAAAAGCTCTAGAATTAACTAAAAATAGCTTAATTAAAAGTATTGAGTTAGAAAAAGTTTTACATCGCGATCGCCATTTAGTAGCTAATCGCTATCAGTTATTAGCCAACTTAGAATCTGGATTAATTAATTTAGATTCTTTAAATCAACATGAATCTAATGATTATCAGCAATTACTAGCTGAGGCGATCAAAATTGGTTTAAGCGTACATAAAGAAATACGCAAGACGCAAACCTTACGCCAATGAGCGATTAAATTAATTTAATTATTTAATTATGCTAAATAAATTCAACCTTAAATAGCCAATGTCGATTTAAGATGATAATGTTTACCTCATTTTCATTAATGCATAATACAAAAATATCACATGAACACTCCTGAAACCGATGTTAAAGATCGTAGCTTTGGCGCTTTAATCTATTTATTTCCCTTAGTCTATTCTCTACCTTCTGGCATTATCCTCTTATCTCAATTTCCCTGGCTGGCTCAATTTTTCTCTCCTCTGATTGCTTTATATAGTGTTACCAACAGTCTTCCCTTTGCTAGTTTAATTATCTTTTTTGGCTTATGGCTAGGAGTAGTGAGAAACGAAAACATGAGCTATTTTTTGCGTTTTAATGGTATGCAGGCAATTCTAATCAATATTTTACAGATTTTATTTAGCCTGATTATGAGTGTTCTCGTTCCTGCTTTTGGCGCTCAAAGTTTAATTAGCGAGACTCTCAACAATACAATTTTCATGGGTAGTGTTGCCGCTTGTTTCTTCTGTATGGTTTTTTCTGTGCAGGGAAAATATGCTGAATTGCCTGGTATTTCTGATGCAGCTTCTTCTCAAATTCGCTAAATCATAGCTAATTTTGGTTGAAAATTAGGCGATCGCTTGTACTCTCTTAAATTGTCAATTGCGATCGCTTTACTGTCTTGTCTAGATACAGGCGATCACTTTTTTGTATTTTTGTTTAGACGATCGCTGATTCCAATTAAAAAAGCAGTAGAAAGACTTGGGTCAGCTTTTTTGGTCAACGTAACGAACGTCTCTACCTAGAATTTTTTGCCACAAATAAAAGCAAGTCCATAACGCGATCTGGATTTTCTTTTTCGTCTATCTCTCTGACCAAAGTTTTAATCCAGTCAACCGTTGATTCGGGGACTCTGGTTAGTTTAGTCTTGCCCAACTTTTGGTAGTGCTTGCCAGACATCCATTACCCCCCAACCACCGCAGGAATAATGATTGCCAGGACGGCGGTAATAATTAAACCAAAGGCTAGGTTAACTATTTGAACAGAAGCTCTTTGATAAGCGTCTAGTTTAACGTCGTAAGCTTCGCCTCTAACTTTAAATTCAGTTAATTCGCTACTTAGTTTTAGTAGCGTTGTTTCAATTTTGCCTAATTGAGTTTCGACGTTATTTAGTCTGGACTCAACGCTGTTTAGTCTGGAATCTACGTTATTTAGTCTGGTTTCGACTCCGCTTTCAGTCATATAGATACTTTGTTTGAAAATATATCCCTATTATACGTAAGTTTTTACAAAACAAAGTACTTAAAACCACAAGCAGATACCGGGCGCAAGGTTTGTTTGTAATCAATCCTCTAACGATAAGTACCTAAACAAAATTAATTACATAGCGATCGCTCATAACTAAAACTCAAACAGTGCGAGCGTTTATGCTAAAGCACTAGCCCTAAAGGATTAGCTCCTTACGTCCTAAAGGATACCGCTCCACATATCGCGTCCTCCGCGTCGTCCTTTAGAGCTTTTTTTTATCCAAAGTGAATAATCTCAGTCATTAAGTTTTATAAGTCCTCATAATCTTGAGGGTCATGATTAGCAGTAATCTAGATACATCGGGTATTAAATCAAAATGTAAATTTACAAATGATTAACAAAATTCTCTATGCTGATTCTGGAGCAGAGAACGCTCAAGATATGCTCAAAATACTTTTAGAGCTTCCCGCCACTAAGAATGCTCAAGTATCGATTTTAAAGGTGATTTCGCCAAAAACTACTCAAGAAGAGTCGGCAGCACAAGAAGAAGCTCAAACAAAAATTGACGAATTGGTTACCAAGCTAGGTACAAATTGCGATAAAGCTAGCTGCAAAGTTGAGGAAGGAGAACCTAAAACTACTGTGCTGAAGGTAGCACAAGAAGTAGATGCCGATCTAATCATTATGGGTTCGCGGGGCTTAGGTAAATTACAGTCAATTCTCAGTAACTCTGTGAGTCAATATGTATTTCAACTGACCGATCGCTCAATGTTGCTGGTAAAAGACGATATTTACGTCAAAAAACTCAAGCGAGTGATGGTGGCGATTGATAAATCTCCTGCTGCTGGCTATGCTTTAGAACTTACTTTATCTTTATTACAGGGCTATCAAGACGCAGAGATCTTTCTGACTAGGGTTAATCCAGATTTAGATCCTAATGTGAATCTATCTCAAGAGGACATGGAAAGTAATCCGATTTTAGCTCCAGCGATCGCCAAAGTCAAACGCCTGGGTTTGCAATATCGCTGCTTGGTAACAGGTGGTAAACCTGCACAGAAGATCTGTAACCTAGCTGAAGCCAGAAATATCGACTTGTTAGTTTTGGGTTCACCCGAACGTCGTCCTTCGGTGGCCAAAAGTTTACCTGATATTGAACGTTTACTTGGTAGTTCTTTGTCTGACTATATTCGGATTAAAGCGCCTTGTCCTGTGCTTTTAGCCAGACGAGAATATTAATAACTGAATGTTACGCACGCTTTTTATCTGTTAAGACTGGGTAACGGGTAATGGTGACAATTTAAGCAAAATCAGTATTAGTCAACTACTACAGATAGCGTCTTTTATTTTAATTAACACTAAATATAGAATGAAAGATTAACATAGCGATCGCTAACTTGAAGTTAAAGTTCATGGCAATTATCTCAAAAGCTAATAGCGCAGACCGCCGAACTTGCGGCTGGGAAGCTTTGCTTCCGCGCTGAAAGCTGAGAGCTTAAAACCGATTGACAAACAACATAGTCCTTTAATTTGTCACGAATGGGTAATGGGTAAAGTAAAGTTTGATTACTGTCCAAACTTTTCTCTAGCCTGTTCGACAATTTCGGCTGTTACTTCTTCCAATCCTGCTGCACGGGTTATTGCCTCGATTTTTTGCCGTGCTTGAGGACGAGCAAAGAAAGGAATCATTTTTAACTTAGCATGAGCTTGAGGTGTCCAATACAGGTCATCAGTCAAATTCAAGTTCCTCATTGTTGCCCTCTTTAAATGTGTGGGGATTACCTCCAATTGTAGATTGAGAATTTTATGCAAATTTACTTAGCTTAGACAAAGTTAATAAACCCTCTATTCATTGCTCATTGCTAACTGTTTCAGCTTTTCCTAAAGGAGAAAAACGAATTTCAATTCGGCGACGGTTAGCATTAGGGTTACGGTTGGCAGAAGCAAAGTCTCCTGATGGCAACTGTAGCTGCGCTGCGGAATAAGCCCGAAACTGAACCCCTTCAAGTCTGCCTGTTTGCGCTTGTACTGTCTGTAGCTGCTTAACTACTTCCAAGGCACGCATTAAACCTAAATCTGCATTAGAACCTGCTTTGAGGCTTTCTACGGGAAGTTTTCCTTGAGCAACATCTTCCAAT
>JBDKJC010000506.1:0-3749 GCA_039796815.1 Cyanobacteriota bacterium
AATTTTGAAGCCACAGTATACTATTTTATTTTTTGCCATCTAAACAATACCGACACCTTTGCCTCCAGGAGTATTAACGTCTTCTAACTCTTCAGCACGCTCGGCTTTTTCTGCTTCTTCTTGCTCTCTTCGATCTCCTGGCTCTTCGTAATACATTTCAGGCTCGATCGCATAATTGTTAGCTAAACCTTCGCGATCTGTTGTATATCCAGAGGTTGTATCAAGATCTCCTTCTGGTTCAGAAGTGTGCTTGAAATTCTCACCTTCTCTTTCGATCCTAGCTGCGGTTTCGGAAGGAGTAATGCCGCGATCGTAATTGTCGTCGTTAGGAATCTTATTTTCCATGTTTTTACCTCTAATTTGTCAATAAAATTATTAATTTAGCTGCTCAAAGATTACTTTGATTACTTACTTTTCAATTTCGGGAACAATATCGGGACGCTCTTTATCTTCCCAACCTGGAGGACGTTTGGAGTTGTACCAGGCGACTGAACCAATAGTGACCGCTGCCACAAAGCCTATACCCATAACTGCCACGGCGGCATACGGAAAATGGGGTTCATTGCTGGCAATTTGCAATAAAAGATTCATAAATTTATTTACTTTTTCTATTTTTTAACTTGCTTTAAATGTATAGTCAGGATGTTGCTAATGCATCTTGCTTTATATAGATAAAAGGCTCAGTCTGAAGATAGATCGTAATAAATTATATCTTTTGATGGACAGTTATTTTTAAGCTAAGTTATTAGAATAGATAAATTAATAATCGACAAATAACTTATGGTTATTTTTAGCTATTTTTAAAAAAAGAATTAGATAGCTAAATATTACTTAAAGCTTGCTAATAATTATTTTTAATTATTTTGGCATCAGCGATTTATGAGCAAACACTATTAGTTGGTGACTTGTGGTAAGTAGTAACTATAGCTATCTACAGCTTACAATTAATGGTCGAAAATTTAATGATAGTACAATGACAAATAACTTACTAACTTGTGGTCAATTAGAACGAAAACTTTCTCAAGGAATTCAGGCATTTTATCGTCAACACCTAGGGCATCAGCCTTCTAAAGTAACATGTCAGTTATTTGGGGCAAAGTTAGCAGTAATTATTGAAAACTCTATTACTAGTGCTGAAAAAATTTTAATTGATGAAGGAAAAAGCGATTTAGCGCGAAAAGTACGTTCTAATCTTGACGAAGCTATTCAGCCAGAATTAAAACAATTAATTGAAACTATTACTGAGGTGGAAGTAGTTGATATCTTAAGTGATGCCACTTTGGATACTGGACGCACTGGTATTATTGTGATTTTAAGCCAGACTCCAACAGTACGAAATCCTGAAAGTATTCCCAAGGTTAAAATTTGATGGCTCGGGGAAGCTAATTTATATTCTGTGGGAGTAAAAACTATTAATGACACGCAATGGAATAAAAATTAATGAAATAAAGTCACTTTTATCTCAAAGGATTGAAGCTATTTATCAACAACAGCTCGAGCAGAAAATAGATAATATCTCTTACAAGCTGTTTGATAATACTTTAGTCATAATTCTTGAAGGAATTATTACCTCGCCTGAAAAGCTTTTGAAAGATAACGACTATCTTTACTTAGCTAAGCAGGTAAGGATAGCAGTTGATGATATAATTCATCCTCAAATTCAAGGTATTATTGAAGAAGTTTTAGATGTTAAAGTAATCGACTTTTTGAGTGATACAACTATTGATAATAATTTGACAGGAGCGATCGCTATTTTTGAATTTCAGCCTAAAGAGAATTGAGTAGGCGATAAATTTTACCTTCTAACTCTTCAATTAGATATGGTTTGCATAGATAATCATCAAAGCCTGCTAAAATTAATTCTTCTCGATCTTCAGCTTTAGTTAATCCCGTAACTGCAATCAGTGAGATATGGGCAAGACTTTGATCTTGTTTAATCAGGTTAACAATTTCTAACCCATTTAATTTAGGCATAACAATATCTAATAAAATAATATCAGGCAATAATTCTGCTACCAAATCTAGGCACTGTTCGCTGTCATCTGTAACTACATAGTTAAGCCCCATAGATTCAATTATGTAGCTGGCAAATAATAAGTTATCATTATCATTATCTACGACGAGAATTAATGGTTGATAATTGTCTGATGACTTATCAAAAGTTTTATTTGAGTTAGAGTGCATTTGTCATGAGTAATGATTCTATAACCATAGAAGCACCTTCATAAGTGGCACGAAATCACCTATACAAGACTGGTTCTGGATTATGAATAAGTTAGTTGTTTTAAACTTTGCTCTGACGAAGAAAGAAAACTCTAAGCTAATCAATAACAGCTAACCAGTATTGTACACAGGATTTTACCAAGATCAACTGTGACATTTAGTACTTTATCTTAAATTTATTTGCTACTTTTTGCTTAACTACTTGACTAACCCTGCTCTTAAAGCTCTAACTGCCGCTTGAGTACGATCGTCAGCACATAATTTATTGAGAATATGACACACATGAGTCTTGACTGTTCCCACAGTAATATAAAGCTTGGCAGATATATCTGCATTACTACAGCCAGCGACGATTAATTCCAAAACCTCTAATTCTCGATCTGTCAACGGATACGTTTCAATTAGTTGCTGATATTCTTCTGCTACAGCTGTAATAGCTTGGGTTTCATCTACAACTTGAGAAGAGATGTTTGCTGAGTTGGTCGCTATTTTACCAGCTTGAGCTTGTTTTAGCACAATACGGGCGATCGCTGGGTCGATCCAAGCGTTTCCTTCATGAGTATTACGAATTGCTTGAACTAGGTTGTCCATACTAACATCCTTAAGACTGTAGGAATCTGCACCAGCAGCAAATGCAGCCATAACTGAATCTTCGCTGCTATGCATCGTCAGCATCAGCACCTTGGTTTTAAAATCTGGATTATTTACTTGATATTGCTTTAATTTTTGGGTGACTTCGATACCGTCAATGTCGGGTAAGCCAATATCGACTAATGCCACATCAGGTTGATGAGTTTTAATTTTCTGCAAGCCATCATTGCCGTTAGCAGCGTTATCGATGACTTCTACGTCTTCGTATTGTTTCAGAGCCGCACATAAGCCAATACGACTTAAATCATGATCCTCGATTAAAACAATGCTAACTTTACTCATTTCGCTTGATTCTGTTGATAAAAGTATAAATTAATCGGTAATTATCTATCTTTAGACTATCTAATATTTGATATTTGATTTCATCGTCCTTAAGATGTATATCTTTACAATGAGCAATGAGCAAATGTAGCAAGTTTAGAAGTTAGAGGGTGCGATTAGTAAAGGACTATAGCAATACTAGACAATGTTAGGACGTTTTTTTACTACTATCTACTACCTACGAGCCGATCACCCTAATTCTCCTAATCTAACTGTGTACGACTATAGCTTCGCGTTGCACCCAAATGGGTGTCTATCATGGATACACCTGCGGATATACCCTGCGGGATCGCAGCTTGATTATTTTTGAGTCTAAAGTTAATTGGGAAAAGTTAATTTGAAAACTATTTTTTGGTTGTTCTAGTCAAATATTAAGAATAGCTAAAAAAATATAATTTATGGTTTTCTTTCTTACATTTATTCAGGACAGTTAAGTCTAACTTTTAGCCGATAATTGAGTTTTCGTTAAAGTTTATCATAATTAAGACAACTAGAAATAAATGTAACTAAAAAATGTAACTAAAAATAAATAATTTTAATGTATAGAGTTAAAT
>JBDKJC010000507.1:0-3744 GCA_039796815.1 Cyanobacteriota bacterium
CTGGAAACTTCTCGACTAACGTTGCGGTATATTACTTCCCGTGATGCTGAAGCTTTAACGCCGATTTTAGGTGACGCGCAAGTAATGCAATTTTCGATTATTGGTGTCCATAGTCCAAGACAAATTAAACAGTTTATTGAGCAAAGATTAATATCTTATTTGGAATATGGTTTTGGTTTATATGCCGTAGTACATAAACAACATCAAGAATTAATCGGCTATTGTGGTTTTTTTATTCAATCTATTGAGCAGCAAAAAGAAGTTGAAGTCGGTTATCGTTTAGCCCAAAAATATTGGGGACAGGGACTGGCAACTGAAGCAGCTCAAGCAGTTGTGGAGTATGGACAGCAGAGATTTAACTTTCAGCGTTTTGTCTGTTTGATCGAAACAAACAATAGTCGTTCGATTCGAGTAGCTCAAAAATTGGGGATGACACTAGAAAAAAAGATCATTTATCACGGCTTAGATGTGGAAATGTATAGTTTAAATTGTCAGTAATATTGCTTGGCACATTGCTTTTAGCCACTCAAGCTCTTCTGTTCATTGAGCCACAAAGAGTGACTCTTGGAATCTTCAGCACTTTTATCAATTGCCTGTAATAAAAGGTAATTTAAAATCGTCCGCAGGGCAATGATTGCCGCTAGTTGACCAAGCTCGTTCCAAGATGGGGTAATCGTTGTCTTTAAAATGCTTCCTCCGAGTAAGAAGCTTAATCCTAAAGAAAAACCATAGCCTAACTCTAGACGACTTCCTTGAAATGCGATCGCCGAACTAGTACTGGTAAAAATATTTTGGCTGTAAATAATTAAAGCTTTAATTATTCCTGTAACGATTACAAACAGTGCTAATAACTGACACAAACTAACTACCCAGTCATTAAGAGTACTGACCATCTGTACAAACATTCATCTTTACCTAGCTACAAGTCTGACCAATCTAAATTAAATCGCGATCTGTCAAAATTTCATAGCCAGCCTTGGTAACTAAAACTGTATGTTCAAACTGCGCCGAGAGGTTATTATCTACAGTAACTACAGTCCAGCGATCGCGTAAAACTCTAGTATGCTTAGAACCTGCGTTGAGGATGGGTTCTATCGCCAGAGTCATACCCGCCTTTAATTTAACGTTAGGCATCAATTTTGTCCGATGATTAAATACTGACGGTGCTTCATGGAGATTTTTGCCCACGCCATGACCAGTATACTGTTCTACTACGCTGTAACCAT
The DNA here is from genome assembly GCA_039796815.1 of Cyanobacteriota bacterium. GTDB lineage: Bacteria > Cyanobacteriota > Cyanobacteriia > Cyanobacteriales > Xenococcaceae > Waterburya. The sequence goes on from JBDKJC010000507.1 coordinate 1,227, forward strand.
TCGCTTTTACATGGTCTTCTACTGCTCCAGCGATATCTAATAAATAATTACCTGCTTTTACCTGTTCAATACCTTTATATAATGCTTCTTCAGCAACCTCGATCAACTTAGCAGAGTCTTTGGCTACTTTGTCGCCAACGGCAATAGTGATACAAGAATCACCATGAAAGCCATCGCAATAAGCACCCGTGTCTACTTTCAAAACATCCCCACGGCGGAGTACTTTCTTGGCGTTAGGAATGCCATGTACTACTTCATTATTTACGCTAGCACAGATGGAAGCTGGAAAACCGTAGTATCCTTTAAAGCTGGGAGTTGCGCCCATTTCCCGTATCCGTCGTTCAGCATATTCGTCTAAATCTGCGGTGGTCATGCCTGGCTTGGTTAGCGCTTGAATCTCTTTTAATACTGTGGCAACAATCTTGCCAGAGTGACGCATCTTCTCTATTTCAGGCGCTGACTTAATTTCAATTCCGCGAGGATTACGATTTAGAGTAGGGAGTCCATTTGCTGTTTTAGAGTCAGATTTTTGGGACTTGGGAAAGAGAAGATTGGTAATAATATTCATTAAAAACGTTTAATATAACTGGGATTGCTGTTAATTTTCTTACACAATCAAAGGTTGAATGTGGTTGAGTATCTTGATAATTGTAGCTTTGTGCAACCCTTTCAGCTTAATGCGATCGCATCCACTCTTCTCTCCAACCATAATGATCGTTCCACGACGCATCGGATAAATTTAGTCTGCTTTTTTCAGATTGAAAGGGTTTGCAGTATTCATCTTTCTTCATTCACCAAAACAGCTACTTCCTGATTCAGGCGATCCCCTACTTCATCATTAGCCACATCTAAATCGTAATCCATTTGTAATCCCAGCCAAAATCGTGGTGACATATTAAAATAACGCCCTAGGCGAAGAGCTGTATCTGCTGTAACTCTTCGCTTACCGTGAACGATTTCGTTAATACGCCGTGCTGGAACTCTTAGAGCTAGAGCGATTTGATTTTGACTAAGATTCATTGGTTTGAGAAATTCTTCTAAAAGAATCTCACCAGGATGAACTGGCATCAGCTTGTTTTCATTCATTCTTTTACCTCAATGATAATCAACGATCTCTACGTCTAAAGCTTCGCCGTCTTGCCATTCAAAGCAAATCCGCCATTGATCGTTAACTCGAATACTGTATTGGCCTTCTCTATCACCAACTAAACGCTCCAACCGATTAGCTGGTGGAACACGGAGATCTTGAAGGGTTTCTGCACGATTAAGCATCCGTAGTTTTCGCAATGCTACTTGCTGAATGTCTGATGGCAATTTCCGTGAACGGTGACGCTCAAAGATCTTTTGAGTTTCTTTATCCTTAAAATTTTGGATCACACCCTCAATAGCACTTCAGGATATCAATACTATATAACGCATTGCGTTAAACGCCAAGAGGTATATTTTTGCTGTGCGATGAGACACTGAAACATTCACTATCTTTGTATGAATCTGTAACAAAGTTGTATCTAAAAATGACGCAATTTTTTGAATTCACTTATCATTATAAGCAGCATAAACACCCTGGACGTTATACCAGTTTAAAAATATTCTCGCTACTTGTTCGGCTAATTGAGGTTTATCTCGATCGATTAACCAACTTAATAGCGGTTGGAGGGTACGTTCATTTAGTCTGCCACCAACTGATAATATGCCCCAAAGAAGACGATGTAAAACTGTCATTTGGATCATCATTTTGACATCAAAGGTAGGATGTTTGTCATAAAAAACTACTCCCATTTTTCCTCTTTGAATTTCTTGCTCGATCATCATCGGTATCTGCTCTAAACTAAAAGCAGGATGCCAATGGTAACCAACAGCTTGGGGACATTTAATTAATTTCAAATTGAGTTTTTTTAATCGTACTCCTAACTCTAAATCTTCCCAGCCATAGAGTTGAAAACCTGTATCAAATAACCCTGCTTCTTCTAACCATTTGCGTGCGATCGCTACATTACCAGTCGCAAAGTAAGCAGCGGAAAAATCTGTTATTTTATAAGGTTCAGATGTAGGATTGTTAAAGTTATTGGTATTAATTACTGCACCATAAGTGAATAGGCGATCGCTGTTTAAATCTTGTTTTGCTTTCACTAAAGCATCGGCATGAGATTGCAGAAAAGTTTCTGTAACTACTAAATCGCTATCGATAAAAATTATGGTGTCACCAACGGCATTTCTTACTCCTAAATTCCTGGCCGCTGCTGCGCCTTGATGATCTTGTTTAATTAATTTAACATGAGACAAACTAGCTTGATTTTCTGCTAACCAAATGACTGTGCGATCGCTTGAACCATCATCTACTAGAATAACTTCATAACCGTCAAGCTTACTGTTAGTTAATTCCTGTTTTTCCAAAGCTACAAGACATTTTTGCAGGATTGGTAAACGATTATAAGTAGGAATTACGACACTGATATACATCTGAACAAAAGCTTATGGCTAAAAGCTATATGCGAAGCGGTGACGCGACGAAGGAGCT
>JBDKJC010000508.1:0-3744 GCA_039796815.1 Cyanobacteriota bacterium
CGAAAGCCAGCTATCGCATCTTTGGTTCTAAACCTGGGGCATATGGGGCAGGAATGCAGGGTTTAATTGAAGCGCAAAACTGGCAAAGTGACGAAGATCTCGCCAGGGCTTATCTAAACTGGAGTTCCTATGCCTATGACAATACTGGAACGGGTCATGCTGCACCAGAATCTTTTAAGCGTCGTTTAAAGCAGCTACAGATTGTCCTGCACAATCAAGATAACCGCGAACACGATCTACTGGACTCCGATGATTACTATCAGTTTCAGGGAGGCATGACTGCTGCGGTGCGTAGCCTAACAGGGAAAAATCCTGAAGTATATTTTGGCGATAATTCCCAACCAAGTAACCCCAGAGTGCGCAAGCTCACCGAAGAAATTGCTAGGGTATATCGATCGCGAGTTATCAATCCCAAATGGATAAAGGGAGTAATGCGTCATGGTTACAAAGGCGCGTTTGAAATGGCAGCTACCGTAGATTATCTTTTTGCCTATGATGCTACGGCTAATTGCGTTGCCGATCATATGTATGCAGGAGTAGCCCAAGCCTATATTTTCGATCGACAGGTACAGGAATTCATCCAATCCAAAAACCCCTGGGCATTACGAGATATGTCAGAAAGACTTCTAGAAGCCCATCAGCGAGGACTCTGGCAGAATGTCGATCCACAAATGATCGATAATTTGAAAGCGATCGCCAATCAATCTGAAGCAGTTATCGAAGAAATTTAGGCATTGCTGATTAAACAATGTCGTATAGAATGATGAGGTTAAAGTTTATGAAAGCCGAAGAGCTAGATAAGAAGTTTGATGAAGGTGATTCAGTTCTTGAATATTTCGACTTGAACACTGCAAAACGTCCAGGGCTAGAGACTAAACGTATTAATGTTGATTTCCCCATGTGGATGGTGGATGCTTTAGATAAAGAAGCACAGCGTTTAGGAGTTCATCGGCAAGCCGTAATTAAGACGTGGATCGCACGAATATTAGATTCTAAAGCTGCCTAATGTTCTGCTTGAGTGGTGAACAAAAATTGGAATGACTATAAATGAAGCAGCGATCGCCAAGTTGAGAAAGGCTTTCAAAATTTGTATTGCATAATCACTTCTCCGTCTTCATCCATCTCACCTGTGGGTATGAAGCCCATCTTTAGATAAAACTCTTCGGGACTTCCTTCACCGAGAACACAGCTTGTTAATAAAACTTTTGCTCCTGGGCGCATTTTGACATACTCGATCACCAACTCGAAAGCGCATTTTCCAAACCCATTCCTTTGAAAACGCGCATCAATCATGAGTCGCCAAATCGCATAAAATGACTTGACTGGATCGTCATCTAGCAAAACAAAACCAACAGGGGTCTCTCCAGCATAAATTGCTCGAAACCATGAAACTTCTGGATAAAAATGGGCTTGAGCAATTGACACAGCATTGTCAGCAATAAACTTCTCTTGCTCACTCGTTACCTTTAAATCAAGGATCTCCTTTAAATTTTCTCTTGTAACTTCTTGTAGTGTAACAACTGGATTTGTTGGCATTATAAATCTTTTGAATAGGAATTAAGGCTATGCATGGTGGCTTATAGCTTATAGCTTATAGCTGGGGCGAAGCCCTTTTATCAAGTAAGATTTAACCCTCCGTCGGAAATCAAAATTTCGCCTGTAAGATAGTGACTTGCAACCAACATCGAAGCCACCTGGGCGATTTCTTCTGGCTGCGATCCTCGACCCATTGGAGATCTTGCTTCCCAGAGCTTTCGGGCTGCCGTCCAATTTTTGCTCATTGGGGTTTCAACTAAACCTGGTGCGATCGCATTCACCCGAATTTGTGGGGCAAGATTTAGTGCCAGCAGCTTGGTCATATGATTTAGAGCAGCTTTACTCGCAGAATATGGGATTGAAGCTCCTTTCGGGCGAATCCCAGCATGAGAACTAATATTGAGAATAGAGCTAGGACATTCACGACTGGATGACTGACGTAATGCATCTTCAGCTTCGGCGATTAGTGTCCAAGGCGCAATAACGTTAACTTCATACATATCTCGCCAGACCTCTGGTGTAGCTTCCTTGAGCGATGTATGTGGAATTGTCGCACTGACTCCTGCATTGTTGACCAACACATCTAAACGACCATAATGGGATAAAACCCTAGCAATCAAATCACGAGCTTGGCTTTGATCGGACAGATCGGCTTGAAAATAAGATGCACTAGGATACGCTTCTGCTAATGACTGCCCAACTAACACCGAAGATTTGGAATGAAAAGCAACAGTAAATTCATCTTCAACAAGCCGCTTGGCGATCGCCATTCCGATCCCAGATGTTGAACCAGTAACCAGAGCAACTCTTTTTTTGCTTCTATATTCACTCATAGATTTTCCCTTGAATTTTTATGCGGTGTCTTAAGCTAAAGTGGCTGAAAAACACAATTGGTCGTGATAGGAGCTTGGGTTTAACTTATCGTCATAATTAGCGCAGAGAGTAATATCCGTGTATCCCTGCTCTCGTAGACACATCCTGAATTCTTCCCGCCCAAACCAGTGCAATGGAAGATGCTGTAATTCTGTATCAACTAATTTGCCCTCTTTCCACTTCTCATATCGAATAAAAGTATGTTCAACTTGCTCCATCCAATCAATTCTCGATGAGGTTTGCATGACAATCACAGAGCCATCTAAGCACTGGACAGGCTCTTGTTGAGCTAAAATACCCTCTGTTTTAAAGGAGCTAATTGGTAATCCTAAATCTACGAAAAGTCGTCCCTTGGGTTCTAAATGTCTGGCGATCGCTTGTAAGGCTGCGATCGCAGCGGTTCGACTTCCTAACAACATGAAAGAACCTAAAGTTACGACGATTGCACTGAATTTACCTGGAACATCTAACTTTTCAATTGAACTCTCATAAAGTACGGGATTGAAGCCTCTGGTTGCACAATTCTGCTGACAAGCAGCCAGCATGTCTGGCGATGTGTCAGTTCCCTCAACATCTAACCCCGCCTCTAGTAGAGGAATTAGTAAGCGTCCTGAACCAACCATGCCCTCCAAAATTCTTCCCCCAATTTTGTCAAGATGTTGAATGAAATAAGGAACATCTGGATACTTCCCATTAACTGGCTTAGTTAAGTCGTACACTTCTGTACACAATTTTCCATATGTGGTTAGGGTCATCTCTACCGCCTACTTCTAGTCAATCACTACTTTAAGATAACTTCCTGAATCGAATTATTTAGTCTATCTTCTTTCAAAAATAGTAAATCATACCTAGATCGCCTGCGATTGTCAGGTAGAGGAAAAACAGCATCTATTGTCTGATGCGCTACCGCAAGAGTTTCTTGTCTGTGGTAAACACGTCCAGAGCGTCCAAACTCAAAGAAGTCAGGTGAGATAAGTTCGCCCATGCGCTGAGTATCAAAACGAGTCTGTTCGCGCCATAGTTGCTCTTCCCACGCCAGCGATCGACTTTTCAAGGCAAATCGCAGTAACAAAGCCTCGATTATCTGCCAATTGTTGAAGGGTGGATTTAATAAAGTCTTGCGTATCAGAGGAAACAGTTGTACCGTCCAACCAAGGAAGCCAGGTACGCAAATACAAACGGTTCTTATCTACCAAACCGAAAAGTTTGTCCGCATCAGAAATCTGTAGCAAACGTAGCTCATGATGATTCCCGAGGTTCAGAGAAAACATTAGTGTCTATTACAGAGAAATCTAAACGCATAGCTATTTACTATACTAAATATCTTCGTATAAC
>JBDKJC010000509.1:0-3740 GCA_039796815.1 Cyanobacteriota bacterium
GAAAAAATTTGGTTTGCTACGCCAAACTTGCGATTTCGGGTATCTTTGATTAAAACAGGAGATGGAAAAGGAGTTACGACAGCTTCTTTTTCTTCCGAGATTCGTTCTTTAAATTTGGCTGAATAACCAATAATAGGTAATGGGTAATGGGTAATAGAGTTTCAGCGGAATTAAATTACTTACTACGAAGCATGCACTTCGTTATTTTTGAGAATTGGATTTAGTCTAAGACCTTTTTTAAATAATTTATTGCTTTAAAAATTCTATAAACACAAGATAATGTTGACCAGAGAAAATCATTTAGCACAAGATAATAACTTGCTTCATGAGCTTGCACGTCTCATGTCGGGAGATTTTTCTAATCGTCAACAGTCTGATGCCGATCCCCAGAATTATGCTCATATTCGGATTTTTTTTCGTCCCCTTCCCTGGGACTTTTTTTCGGGAATTGGCTTTTATTCAGAGCAGGTTTACGATTACAATCTTTGGAATCCCTATCGTCAAGGAATTCATCGCCTCATAAATCGAGGAGATGATATTTATATTGAAAACTATAGTCTCAAAGACGCAGAAAATTATGCAGGTTCGGGTCATAATCGCGATATTCTGCTAACTATTCCTAAAGATTGTATTGAACGTCGTCATAACTGTTCGATGGTGTTTTGGAAGGAAGGAGAAATGTTTCGCGGTAGTGTTGAGCCAGGAAATAAATGCCTGATTCACCGTAAAGGTGTAAATACTTATCTCGTTAGTAGCGTTGAGCTTACTGAAACCACCTGGATCAGTTGGGATCGAGGTATGGATCTAGAAAGTCACGAGCAGATTTGGGGTTCGGCAGCAGGACCATTAAAGTTTACCAAGAGAGAAAGCTTTGCTCATGAACTACCTTTGATTGGTGAGAATAAAAGCTAAATAGTTGCTAAATAGTTAATTTGTTAAAGTGTCGTTGAGCTATTCAAATTAATGATTAACTGCTCAAAATATATATAAATAAATCAATAAAAATGATTATTACATCGGAGCTAACGGTAAGAAGTATGCTGCCACCAGTAGCTCGCAAAAAAATGCAAGCTTGGATTAGAAGTCGTCATTTAATTTGTTCGGGGAACTTCTTTATACTTGAAACTCTTGAGTATTCAACTATTGAGAGATTTGAAGAGTGTGTTCAAGGATTAGGTGGAACTTTCATTGCGGTTGAACCTATCCGTAAAGTTTGGATTGGCAATCACCGTCAGGTAATTTTGTATCAGGCCAGAGCTAGTTTACATACTCCTCATCACGAATTAAAACAGTATTGGATTAAGTACGGTGGCTTTTATACCAGGTTTGACGAAAAATCTTGTTAATAACGCTAGCAAATACTACCTCTTTATTGTTGTCGTTTCCAGTTCATAATATCCCAGGTTCGCAGATCCCAGGCAGTAGGCTGATAACCTGTCAAACTATTACCAAAAGCCATTACGTCTGCTCGATGTACTAAAGGAATAACTGCCACATCTTCAATTAACAGATCGTTCATGGCAATAAATAACTGATTACGCTGTTTGGGATTTAATTCTTGACTGGCCGATCGCCACATCTGGTCATATTTAGGGTTGCAATAACGAGAATGATTATCTCCAGACCAGTTATTTGCCTGTTGAGGAATTTGCCCACAGGTCATATTTTTCATATAGGCAGCAGGATCGGGATTAGTATTTCCTGTAAAATACATCTGCAAATCGGCATAAAAGTGTTCTACCGTATCGTTATTACTAGAGTCACTGGAAAAATAAACGCCAGGGTCAATACTTTTTAGTTCAACTCCTATTCCAATCGACTGTAACTCTTGTTTGACGACTGCTTGGGTTTTCTGGCGCAAGGGGTTAACCGAAGTTTGAAAGACCATCTGCATCTCAGTTCCATTTTTGTCGCGAGTGCCATTACCGTTAGTATCTTTCCATCCTGCTCGATCTAATAGCTGTTTAGCCTGCTCTGGATCGTACTTATAGCTGGTGTTAGTCGAAGCATATTCTGGTGGCGCAACTAAAAAATTGGCGGTGGCTTTTCCTGTAACGCCATACAGCTTCTGAGCTATGGTGTCGCGATCTATGGCTAATGCTAAGGCTTGACGCACCAGGCGATCGCTCAAAAAAGGATGAGGAAAATCAACGCTGGAACGTTCTCCCGAAGGGGCTACTTTATTAGGATCGCTATGATTAATCACAATCCGTTCCATCAAAGCGCCATAATTAGAGACTACCTTTCCCTGTCCTGCGGTGGCTAATTTATCTAACACGGGAGCTTCTACCTGAAGATTATAGGCAAAGTCAGCATCTCCTGTCTGTAGTACGGCCCTAGCGGCAGAGGTAGCATCTCCACCACCTTTGAGTTCAATCTTGTCAAAGTCTAATTGCTGGGCTTGACGAAACTCAGGATTTGGCTCGTAAATTACTGTGTCTCCTGGTCGAAAATCGACCACGCGATAAGCTCCTGTACCGATAGGCTTAAGATTGCCTGGCGCTGACCGAGCATTTTCGCCATTAAAAGGTGCGTAAATATGCTGAGGCAGAATCATCCCTTCTGTCCCCACAAACACCAATGACCAAGCAGGATTTACCTCTTTAAAGTTAATTTTTACTGTATAGTCATCGATCGCCTCAACACTTTTGACTACCTCATAAGTACCTGCCGAAATAGCTCCTACTTTGGGATTACTGAGAAACTTATAGGTGAAAACTACATCTTGAGCAGTAAAAGGCTTGCCATCAGACCATTTAACATTTTGCTTTAGCTTCCAGGTCACAGATTTGCCATCCGCAGCGACTCCATTATTTTCCGTGGGTATTGAGGCAGCTAAAAAAGGAATCAATTTACCTTGATTATCAAAGCTCGCTAATGGCTCAAGGGTAATACGCGCAGCTTCCGCATCCTTAAATCCTGTGGAGAGATGAGGATTCAAAATTGTTGGTGCTTGCCAATAAAGTAATTTTAAAGTGCTGTCTTGACTATTTTTCGTCGCACTATTACAAGCCATCATGGCAAGAGTTAAACCCAAGGCAACACAAAATCTAGCTAAAAACCTGTCAGCAACCACGAACTACTCCTTAAGCCTATATCGACTATGGATGATACTCGATCATATCTTGATTCGCAAACTAAGTAATTTATAACCTCCCTGGTAGTAGCGCGATCGCCTACTACACAATTAGGATTAATATCTGTTATTTAATTCGCTCTAGTAGAAACTCATTAATGACTGTTTGATAGCCAATACCTCTTTTGTTGGCTTCTTTTTTTGCCCAGATTAAAACTTTTGGGTGAAGTCTAATCGAAATCGGCTCATATTTCTCATCTTCGTTTTTTACTGGTCTTCCCCTTTTTCTTAACTGAATACCAAATTGTTCAGAAATCGCTTCTCTAAATTGCTGATTTTTTTCTGGCGTGACTCGCTTTGCCCGATCAAAAGGGAACTCAGATTCCTTCTTCATACTTCTTACACTCTCTCTTTGTGGCTTTTCTGGCACTTATAATCCTGATTTGTTCATCTCGCATTGTAAATATAACTACTATGATTGAACCATTTTCCGCTTCTCCAATCGCCCATTCCCTCTCTTCTTGCTCGGAATGTCCAAAGTCCTCTGTAAACAATAGATAGGGATCAGCAAAAACAGTAACGGCTTTCTCAAAGGTAATGCCATGTTTGAGAAAATTAGATTCAGCTTTGTTATCGTCCCACTCAAAGTGCATTTATAGTATAT
>JBDKJC010000510.1:0-3726 GCA_039796815.1 Cyanobacteriota bacterium
AAACCAAGACTACCTTCTTGAATCAGATCGAGAAATTCCATATTGCGCTTTTGGTATTTTTTGGCGATCGCCACTACTAAACGCAGGTTTGCCTCGATCATTTTACGCTTGGCTCTTTCACCTTGTTTAATGATCCTGTTAAGTTCAATTTCACTCAGTTGGACATTAGCTGCCCACTCCTTCAGGCTGAGTTCGCTTCCTAACTCTTCTTTTTCCGCTAACAGGGTCATCATTTTCTGCACTTGCTTCCCATAAACAATTTCTTGCTCGTGGGTTAATAAAGGTACTCGCCCAATTTCGTGCAAATAGTTTCTCACCATATCTGCTGAATAGTTTCCTTTAACGGTTGTTTTGGCAATTTTAGCTTTAGGCATTTGTACAGTTATGACTCCTTATGAACTTCAAAAGTCAGCGATACTTCTAAATCAATTAATTTAAATCCGACTAGTAAGTTTAGACGCGGAGGTGACAATAAAGGTTCAACTCGTTCAACTCGATTTAACAAAAAGATTTTTCAACAGTCTAATATATTGAATATGACAGTATTACTACTATTTTTAGATTATGCCTAGAAAAGATTAATCTATCCAGTTATTTTTAAGGTGGATTGCCGAACTTTATAAGTAGTGTTTAAGGAAATTTGTCACTTTGGAATGAGGAGTAGAGGTTTTAGCTACATAATACTATTTCAGTCAATATTAATCCTTACACTCTATCAATTAATGCCTAAAATCACAGTTTTTAATAGTGAATAAAGCTAGACTCAAAGCCTAAATGAATTATTAGAATTTTTCCAGGCAAATAAATATCTATGCGTTTTTTTAACCAAATTAATTTACAAACTCCAGAAAGCGTCGAACTTGAGTTCACTTTGGCAGGAATTGGCAATCGTTCTTTTGCCCTAATCATTGACTATCTAATTTTTGGTTTGACAATTTTACTGGTTTGGTTGCTTAGTGCTTTTTTGGCTTTCCAAATAGACCCTAATTTCCTGAGCAATGGATTTTCAGATCGTCTATCACAGTGGATCTGGGCAATTCAGTCCATGACTACCTTTGGAATCTATGTTGGCTATTTTGTAGTTTTAGAAACTTTGTGGCAAGGACAAACTCCAGGTAAAAAATGGACAAAAATTAGAGTTATTCGCGACAATGGCAAGCCAGAAAGACTACCTCAAGCAATTTTGCGAGCCTTGCTGCGACCAGTGGACGACATGTTATTTATTGGTGTATTTTTTATTATTTTTACTCCACAAGAAAAGCGTTTAGGGGATATGGTAGCAGGAACAATTGTTGTTCAGGAAGAAGCACCAAAATTAACAGTTGAAATTTCTCATGAGGCTGAAGATTTAGCAGTTCAACTGAGAAGAGAAGCCGAAATTGATAATTTACTTCCAGAAGACTTTGCCACCATCCGCGATTTTCTCCAACGACGCAAAAATATTATGTTGGAATATCAGCACCAACTTAGTCGTAAATTAGCCGAACAGGTTCGGGAAATTATTCTGTTAGATTATGCACCCGAAGGCTATAGTAACAGTCAATTTCTAGAGGCTACTTATTTAGCTTATCAACAGGAGAGGATATAGCAGTTCTATTAAGTCTATAAAAAAGAGTTTGCTCTTTCCTGAGCCTGACTATATAACTTGTCGGCAATTCTAAATATTTCTTGCCCAGTATGAAGATATTGATCGTTATAGTTCATGGTAAACCACTGCAATTCTTTGATCCCATCACCAATGTGATTGAGGGAGTAATAAAGATTGCTAGCAACTCCCGCTAATTGAGCAGGATTCGGCTGAGATGACAACTTTTGCTGTGCCTGTTGCCAATATTCATTACAGGTATCTAAATAGGTCTCAAAATCTGACATCAAACTATCATCAAACGGATCTGCTGCTAAATTATCTATTTCAAACTCAAGAGGCTTAAGAATTTTACTAATTAAACGATTAATCGGGAAATAAACTTCTTGCAACCACTGTTGGTAGCTAATTTCTGGAGGTGCATAAGCACGCTGCTGCTGATATTGTCTTTGGGCAGCAGCATTTCTAGCCTGTCGGCTGACCCAAAAATCGCTGGTCTGTCCTAGCTGTTGTTGACGGTCATATAAACGTCTGCTTTTGCTATTGCCCAAAATTTCGTAGGCAGCATTGAGAGCAACAATGCGATCGCAATTTTCCGCTTCTGGTTGACTGTCGGGATGAAACTGCTTGGCTAAACGTCGATATGACTGTTTGATTTCTTGCTGAGTAGCTTGGGAATTAACTTGGAGAACTTGATAGTGATTCACGACTCGACATTAGACTTCTTGCAGAAGTCAGGGAAAGGGGAAAAGGGAAAAGGGAAAAGGGATGATTAACAAATTAATTAAAGACAGGTTGAGCCAAATCGGCAAATAACGGCGTACTTAGATAACGCTCTCCAAAGCTAGGTTGAATCATTACAATTAGCTTATCTTTATTTTCTGGTCTTTGAGCCACTTTAACTGCTGCTGCCAGGGCTGCACCTGTAGAAATACCTGATAGCAAGCCTTCTTCGCGGGCCAAACGACGACCATAATCGATCGCCCGATCATCAGTAACGGTAATCACTTCGTCAATTAAATCTAGTTTTAATACCTCGGGAACAAAGCCCGCACCAATACCCTGAATTTTATGCGATCCAGGTTGACCGCCTGAAAGAACAGGACTACCGATCGGTTCAACGGCAATTACCTGTAGTTCGGGCTTATATCTTTTTAATACTTCTGCTACGCCTGTAATTGTGCCACCAGTACCTACTCCTGCCACAATCACATCTACTTGCCCTTCTGTGTCTGCCCAAATTTCTTCGGCAGTAGTGCTTTTATGGATTTCAGGATTAGCAGGGTTATTAAACTGCTGTAGCATATAAGCATCAGGCAGGCTATCGCTAATTTCTTGGGCTTTTCTGATACACCCGCCCATTCCTTCGCTACCAGGAGTTAACTCTAACTGCGCACCATAAGCCTTTAACATCGCTCGTCGCTCTTTGCTCATAGTTTCTGGCATAGTCAGAATTAGCTTATATCCTTTGGCAGCAGCAGCCATGGCCAGAGCGATTCCCGTATTGCCCGATGTTGGTTCAACCAAAATAGTTTTGCCTGGAGTAATTACTCCCTCAGCTTCGGCAGCATTAATCATATTAACTCCAATACGATCTTTAACCGAGGCAGCAGGATTCATACCTTCTAGCTTGACAATAATTTTGGCCAAGCATTTTTCAGCTTGAGGAATACGATTGAGCTGAACTAGAGGAGTCTTACCGACTAGTTCAGTGACGTTTTTGGCGATTTTCATAGGATACAAATTTTAGATAGCATATCTTTATTGTGCTTGTTTATTGCCTGCTGTATCTAACAATTTTTCAATAGTTTATAATTTTCGGGTTTGCTTCCTGTAGTGATTTTAGAAACAAATCAGAAATCAGAGAATCTTATCGATCTAACTGAGGCGATCCGTAGGGTAGGCGGACGCGCTAGCTGACGTGAAGCTAACCCTTTAGGGAATCCTTTAGGGGAGCCTAATCGCATTTTAGATAATACCCGCCAAAACTATCCGCCCCCACAAGATAATAACGGAGTTACTACTTATGGGGGCGGTCTAGAGGGTCTCTTAGTCGAAACCTAACTGCTGGAAGGATCTCCAACAATGTCTACCTAGTTACTTCCGAAGAAGCTTATAAGATGAGACTGTTTAAAGAACAG
>JBDKJC010000511.1:0-3718 GCA_039796815.1 Cyanobacteriota bacterium
TATCGCTGCTGGAGCCAGATTAATCTATTTACCGCCATACTCGCCTGATTTTAATCCCATTGAAAATTGCTGGTCAAAAATCAAAAGTATTTTGCGTTCTATTGGTGCTAGAAACTATAAAGATTTAGATTCAGCAATTTCCCAAGCTTATAGTCAGGTTTCTCGTAAAGATATTCACGGTTGGTTTTCTCATTCTTGTTACTGTATCTCGCCATTTTGAGAACCGCTATATTTTTTAAATTATTAATAAAAAAACTAGAGTCAGCAAAGTAATTTGGAAATCCTATTTTAATATCATTAATTGATTTTGCTGATACTAAAACAATATTAATGCTTGAATTAGTTGTATGTTTTATTTCTAATCTTGAATACTCTTTTTCTGCCTCTAATTCTTGATTTTTTTTGAAAAAAGTTATATTTCCTTGACCTGTTAATTCATTTAAATTAATAACAAAATGTTCGTGTTTTTCATGATTTTGTCTGTTTCTATTGATTTCTTTAGTTGATACCGAATAACTGTTAAGCTTTGAAAAAGCATTTAAATTTTGTTCGATAGCTATCAATTTTTTTTTAATATCATCCAAGTTATTTTCAACTAAAACACTTGCAATATTTTTCTTTTTTTCTTCATTAGCAAAAACTATACTGCTCAGTCGAAAAAACTCCAGCCATTCCAAATATTCACTATCTATTTTACCAGATTTAATATTTTGTCTTAGAAAAGTTCCAGCTATTTCTACCGCTGTAGCCCAAGAATGCTGTAATTTTGTTCTTAATTGAACTTCGATTTGATATTGAGCCAAGCATTGGTAAATAATGTGAATTCCTCTGTATCCTGTCTTACTATTGGGAGATTTTATGTAATCAACAATATTTGTAATTAATTTATTTGCGGGGGTGGCATTTTGAATATTTTCATACAATTTTTGTAGCTTGTTGATGTCAGAAACTATAATTCTACAGCCTCCAATATCTTGCATTTTACTCAATCTTGTTGTTGAATTTTTAAGTTTGCTTTCAATAGAAATTATTCTTTTTAATCTTTGTATTGTTAATGATTTCTTATCGATCTTTTTTCCTTCATAATCTATATGATATCTTGTCGATTTTAATGAGTCCGAGTGATATTCTCGCCATTTTTTAATGATTTTGATTGAATTCTTATATTCGTTTGTCTTGTTTTTAGAATTTTTAATTATCTGTCCAGCTTTATCAATTTGACTTTTACTGAAGCACGAATTTTCTGAACTTTGCATATCGAAAAGTACTTAAAGCTTTGTTTGCCATAACTAGTTTGCCCTAAGACTCAAATAAAAGACCACTTTAAGATTAAAAGTTTTAGGGTGGACATTCTTGCCCACCTTTGCTGTCTAAAAACCTAGCTCATTAATTCCATCGCTCGTTTAACAAAATTCTCCGCCGTAATCCCATTAAATTCCATAATCTGACCAGCACTAGCAGTAGTTTCTCCTCGTTTCCAAGCAAAAACATCTCGTTTGCTATTACTACGCAACATCACAGGTTCTAACATGGCACTCGAACCACCAGTAACACCTATTAAAGCGTCACCATTAAACATTGTCGAAAATTCAGCATCACTGAGAAAATCACTATCCTGTTCACGATTGCAACTATCCCAAGCAACATCGCTAGGGCGATAGAGACGACGAGGATTAATTACTGAGACAATTTTTGAGCCAATACCTTGAGATTTTAGCTGTTCGGCAGCTTCAAAGACAGGAATTAAAGTCATATCGCCCATAACTGCAAAGACAACTGTTTTATCGCCTGGAGTTTCTTGAAGAACAATACCACCCTTAGCTAATCCCTCACGGGTTTGTTCGAGGGTAGTGCGAATTTCTAAGGGAGATTTACTAGCAGTAATCGTAATGCCTTTATTTTTGGTATTTAATGCCCATTCATAACAAACTTGAATACTATTGGCATCGCAGGGAAAAAGAGGGAAAACGTTACCGTTACGCATCATTCCTGCAAAATAATTCTCAACTTCAGGGCGTTGGTGTGTCCAGCCGTTGCGCCCTTGTTCTAATGCCCCTGCGGTAAATAGAGTAATCGTAGAAGGAGTCGATCGCCTTAATTCTGCCATTGCTTGAGTGACTGTCTGCCAGATGGGTAAACCGTTAATGGCAAAGGATTCGTAGGAACACCAGAGAGTACGCGCCCCAAATAAAGCCTGGGCTGCTGCTAATCCTGCACAAGCATCTTCACTAAGGGGTTCGTATACTTGCCCGTTGGGTTGTTGGAAATAGGTTTCATCAGTGGTAGGGTGAATGATTTTTAAAGCAGTATTAATATTGTTAATCCCTGAAGCAGCATTACCATCGGCGTTGGTGACAATAAAATCTTGATCTTGTTTGCCGACATAACCTGCGATCGCACCCATAGCGGTAGTGGCTACTTTTTTATCTCCACCAACGGGATATTCTTCTAGAGGAATATTACCTAAATCTGCTAGGGGATATTCTGTTTCGGTAACAACTGTTTTGGCTGCTGCACCACCGTTGGCACGAACATAGTTATCTCGAACTAACTGCCAAGCTTCAGGAGTCAAAGCTCTTTCTTTTAAGGCAGCGACAATATAATCTTTTTCCACACTGTCTCCAGGATAAAGGTTATGAGACTGTGCGCCTCGTTTATGTACTCCTGCACCTTTGAGTTGTTTAACGATTAAGACTGTTAACTTACCTCCTAATGCAGATTTAGCAGCTTTGTCCGTCGCTTCTAAGACAGCTTGCGTAAATGCCATTCTCCCTTCCAAAGAAAACTTAGTACTGTCTACGTAGTCCCCTGGTTGGTTGCTATCATCATAATCTTTAGCATTGACTAAAATTACCTCTGCAAAACCGTTACCCTGCCAGTAGGCAATCATCTCGTCATTGGTTTTAGTAGACACCATACTGTGATGTTCCTGAGAATAGCCATTCCAGACCAAAATAGGCAAGAAGTTAGTAACTTGGGGATAAGCGGTATTAAAGTGACCAAAACTACTCATGATATAGGGTTCACCCAAACCACCATCACCAATAGTTACAGGAAACAATACCCCAGGATGAAGTTTTGCCCCTGCCATCGCAAAGTGTTGCCCTTGTCCTAAAGGCCCTGCGGGGTTTAATAAACCAGGAATTTGTCCTGAAAGGTGTCCCAAAAGCCCGTGCATTTCCCGAAAGCGATCGCGTAAATCTTGCACGTTATTAATCCCCATCGCTTCTAAGGAAGTATCTAAAAACACATTACTATAAAAACCTGGAGCATGGTGTCCTACTTCAGTAATAATATTTTTATGTCCCAACATTACCAAAGCTGCAATGGTGTCAGCAATACTAGCAAATCCTCCAGGGTGTCCTGACTGTTTACTGGCAGTAATTTGCAGAGTTAGATAACGTAAGGCATCCGCTGCCAACATAGTCTGATAAACTGCTGTGGGATCTGAGGGGGAAGCGATCGCAGTTTGTCCTTCTTTAATGGCTGGAGAACTATATCGCTCAAAATCTGGTAAGCTATCTTGGAAATATTGAATCCCTTGACAAAAAGCGGGAACGTTTGTGGCAACAGTCATAAATCTATCCTTCTTTGAGGGAACTGCAAGTGCTAAATAAATCTTACAGTTTTGAGGCTGCTCAAGGGAAATAATCTCGATCGAGACTGTGATTAATCAATGATCAATGATCGATGATCATTGAGTTAGCTATTCTTGCTC
>JBDKJC010000512.1:0-3715 GCA_039796815.1 Cyanobacteriota bacterium
AATTTGATGCCCAAAAACCCCTTAATCGAGATGTTGAACATAGTGGTTCAAGGAATTAAAAATGGTAGCAGCTTACATCAAGTAATGGAGCAATTACTAGCAAAAGATCGGCTTCAGGCAACGGCGATCGCTTTAGCTTGGTATTGTTTTGCCAGTACTCCCCACGACTTTAAATTATCTGTCCAGAGGGCTACCCGTGTCGATCCCAAATTGGCATGGTTGACAACTTCTCTTACCAGTACATTGTCGGGAGCATATAATGGTATGGCAATGATTTCAGGGACTTGGAGGGCAGAGATCGCGCAAAATCAAAACTGGGATTTAGAAAATCGTCTATTACTAAAACTATTTAGGTTTTGGTCGGGAATTTATCTTCCAGAACAAAATAATGAATCGTATAATCTAGAGTTAGATGCGATCGCATCACCTCAATTTATTCAACCTCGTCAGAGCTTAAAAATTATTTCTCAATCCTCGTCAAGCTAAAGATTAAATTACCAGGCATCTTATCCCTATATTGTCATAATCAATTTGCCCAAGATTTAAATAATATTTTCTTATGTATATTAAAAATTAATAGTTTTTAGTTAAATATTGTAGTTAATTTGCCTATTATCATCAATTTCAATTAATTTTGTAATATACACTCATTTATTATTCTATTCGTATCCTTAAAATTATGGGTTTGATTTACTGCTCAGATGATTGTTCGATCTTACTCCGAACGTATATCTTCAACTAATCTTCACCTAAAATTTAACTCTAGCGATTGTATCGCTGATAAAAATCCTCACCTATGATGAAAAGCTGGCACTCACTAATTCAAACAATTGAGGGATGGCGAGACAAGTATCAACACCAAAAATTCGTTTGGTGGGGAATAAACATTCGCAACAAAACTTTAAGCGAGTTGTCTTTTGGCTCTCGTTATGGGCAATCTGGCAGAAAAAGACATCAAACCAAATTAAGAGATTTTATCGTCATGTTGGTCTTGAGCATTATTGCCTTGACTAGCGTAGTTGGTTACCGATTTTATAACCAGCCTCAATTAACCGTGGGAAAAACTTCGCCTCTCACCATTAAAGCTCCCTACTCAGCGCAGTTTGAGGACACCCAAACCACCATAGAAAAACGCAAGGAAGTACAAACTGGAATCGTTCCCATCCTCAAGCAGAACGAAGAACTAACACAAGAAATTCACGACAAACTGGAATCAGATCTCCAGCAGATTGATGATCTCAGGAAAATGGCTGCACCATTTCCCTTTGCTCCGCCACAGGCTCTCTCTTTAATGAGCCAGAAGTATATTCGCTTTTGTCCAGAATCAGAATTCAAGGCGGTTTTAGCTTCCGTAAAGCAAGACTATTGGACTCCCAGCTCGAAACAATTAACTTTAGAAAAAAGACCAGACTTTAATCTCAACTTACAAAAAGTAGCTGCCGAACTAGAGGCATACAAAAAAAATAATTCAGAAACTAGATTTAATACTCTTATAGCTCAAATTACTTTAACTCGTTATCACTACTCTCAGGCTTGGAAAAACATTCCCCAAAGTCAGATTGCGCATTTAGCAGAAAAAGAATTAATTATCTTGCTCGATCTGACGGAAAGAGAATGGAAAGCCACCAAAAAAACGATCTTACAAACTGCCGATCGCATTTTAATTCAAGGAATTCCCTTGGGTCTACCCTCAAATTTACGAGAGCAAGCTGTTACTGCACAACTTAACTCTGAGATACCTGAGGTCACAGAACCGATCGCCTACAATTTATTATTAGAGACTCTACAACCCAACTTAGAAGAAGATAAATACGCTACGCGCCAAATGGCGGAAAAAGCGGGGATGGCAATTAATTCGGTGGTTGTGGAGATCGAACAGGGTGAGGTGATTGTCGAACAAGGAGCAAAAATTACTCAAGCAAATTTTGTTTTACTCGATGGCTTTCGATTGAGCCAACGTGGAATCAATTGGAGAGGACTTGAACTATCAGCAGTGATCGTCGGAGGGATTGTTAACTTATTTTTAATAATTCAACGAAAAATCTATGCTTCAATTCGCCACCGTGATTATTTGCTGCTTTGTTTATTAGCAATTAGCGCACCTTTATTAAGTGTCTTTGAATTTCCCCATACCAGTTTACCGGCGATTGGCTTATTAGTTAGTAGTTTCTACAGCCCTGGTTTAGCGATTTGCCAGGTTGTATTGGTGACAATACTAGTAATGTTTAGTAGTCAGAATGTTGGCTCAATATATCTTTTATCAGGGGCGATCGGGGGATTAATTGCTGCTATTTTTGCGGGCAGATTACGCTCACGGGAAGCAATTTCCAAATTGGGTATTGCAGTAGGTCTATCTCAAATAGCTGTTTACCTAATTGCCAACCTGATTATCAGTACTAGTGCCACCACTATTTGGTCGGCAATCCTACCCGATGCTACTATTTGTGGTTTATTTGGAGTAGCTTGGATTGTCGTCGCCATTGGGATCTCTCCTTATCTGGAACGCTTTTTTGACCTGATTACACCCATTCGCCTAGCAGAATTATCCAATCCTAACCTGCCACTACTCAAAAGATTGGCAACCGAAGCACCAGGAACTTTCCAGCACACCATGTTTGTCGCTTCTTTAGCCGAAGCTGCTGCTAGAGAATTGAACTGTAACGTGGAATTAGTTAGGGCAGGGACTTTGTATCATGATATTGGTAAAATGTATGACCCGTTGGGATTTATTGAAAATCAAATGGGCGATCCTAATAAACATGATGCCATCGACGATCCTTGGGTCAGTGCTGAGATCATTAAAAAACATGTGAGTGAAGGATTAGTCATCGCGCGAAAATACGGTTTACCTAAAGCCATCCGTGATTTTATTCCCCAACATCAAGGCACATTACTAATTGTCTATTTTTACTACCAGGCAAAGCAAAAAGCCCAAGAGTCAGGAGCTGTAGTGGCAGAAGCCGATTTTCGTTATATTGGACCTATTCCCCAGTCTAGAGAGGCAGGTATTTTGATGCTGGCAGATGGTTGTGAGGCAGCGCTGCGATCGCTCGCCGATGCGACACCCAAACAAGCTTTAGCGACGCTGCAAAAAATCTTTAAGTCTCGTTGGCAAGATCGTCAGCTAGTTGATAGTGGACTAAGCTATGATGAACTACCAGTCATTGCTGAAGTTTTTATCCGTGTTTGGCAACAGTTTAACCATAAGCGGATCGTTTATCCCAAAGGCGCACTGGATTTAGCCGCCAAAAATAATAAATTGGCTTAAATTAGTATAGTTAAGCAGATTATGAGAATCTAAAGTTACTGTGGGTCAGCAAACATCGTTACAGTCAGCTCAATTAAATCAAGCTCATGCCAGCTTGCAACAAGCGATTTCTTGGTATTCTAGTTTTCGCCGTCATGGTAATTTTCCTCCTAGCGATCGCCTTCAAGCAGCAGTCAAAACTGATTTACAGTCTTTACAAAATGCCTTAGAAAGATTAGATCGCCAAGCGATTCGGATCAGCACCTTTGGTTTGGTTAGCTGTGGTAAATCATCTCTGATTAATGCCCTTTTGGGAGAAGAAGTAGTAGCCACAGGGCCTTTGCATGGCGTGACTCAATCTCTGACTATTTTGCGTTGGAGTCCTTCACTAGAATCAGGATTAGACGCTGAATTAATCGATACTCCTGGACTAGATGAAGTAACAGGGGAGACAAGGGCAATCATGGC
>JBDKJC010000513.1:0-3711 GCA_039796815.1 Cyanobacteriota bacterium
AAATAAAATATGGCAGAAATTTTCGACTTGGTTACAATTTTGAACCTACGTCTCAATGCGCGGCAATTAAAAAGTTAGCGGCAGATCCTAAGCTTTGGGAAATTGCAGCAAAATATTTTGGTACTCAGCCACTGCTTGCTAGTACTCAGATGTGGTGGACTTTTGTAAAAGATACACCTGCTGAAGGACGTACTGAAGGATTTTATCGCTTTCACTACGATCTCGAAGATTATGCCTGTGTAAAATTTATGTTTTATCTTACAGATGTCGATTTAGCTGATGGTTCTCACATCTGCGTCAAAGGTAGCCATCAAAACAAAAAGTTAAGTCACCAATTCTCTTTATTAAGGGAAAGAAACGACAGCGAAATTACAGAATACTACGGTCATGAAAATATAATTACTATCTGCGATCGCGCTGGGGTTGGTTTTGCCGAAGATCCATTCTGTTTTCATAAAGGAATTGTACCTCAAACTCGCGATCGCTTGATTTTAGAATTTAAGTTTACGCTCAATAACTACGGCATTATCTTGTAAAAGCCAAGAGTAAAGACCAGACACAATTTAATCTTCCTCAAATCATGGCTGGAATTGCTGCTTCAAGTGCGATCGCAATATGTGTCCAGTGTGTTCCTCCCTGACAAAAGGCAATATAGGGTTCGCGTAATGGGCCATCTGCCGAGAATTCGGAGGTGCTACCATCAATAAACGTGCCTCCTGCCATAACTAATTGACTAGCGTATCCAGGCATTTCCCCAGGGATGGGTTCAACATAGGAATCTACAGGAGAATGCTGCTGAATCGCTTTACAAAAGGCAACTAGCTTTTTAGCAGATCCTAACTCCACTGCTTGAATAAGATCGCGACGGGGTTCTAGGGGTAAAGGATTCACCCGATAACCTAACTGTTCAAAAACATAGGCGATTAGATGACTACCTTTAATAGCTTCCCCCACCATTTGCGGTGCTAGAAACAAACCTTGAAACAGCAGACGATTTTGGTCAAAAGTTGCGCCACCACTACTACCAATTCCTGGTGCGGTTAAGCGACAGGCTGCTATCTCGACTAACTCTTTTTTCCCCGCAATATATCCTCCCGCCGTAACGATTGTGCCTCCAAGATTCTTGATTAAAGAACCCGCCATCAAATCTACCCCCACCGCCGTTGGTTCAAGATCAGAGACAAATTCGCCATAGCAATTATCGACAAAACAAACCGTATTGGGGTTTTGCTGTTTAACCGAATCAACAATTCGTTGGATATCTGAAATTGATAAGCTCTGTCGCCAGGAATAACCACAGGAACGTTGAATCAATACCAAACGAGTTTTACTAGTAACGGCGGTACTTAACCCTGACCAATCAATCGTGCCTTGTTCAGTCAACTCCAGCTGACGATAATCAATTTGCCAGTCTTTTAAAGAACCCTGATTATTACCTCGTAAGCCGATTACTTCCTCTAGAGTATCGTAGGGTGCGCCAGCTACTGCCAATATTTCGTCACCTGGTCGTAATACACCGTATAAAGCACAAGCGATCGCATGAGTCCCTGAAACAAACTGTACTCGTACCGCAGCAGCTTCCGCCTGCATAACTTGAGCAAAGACTCGATCTAAAGTTTCTCTACCTAAATCATCATGTCCATAGCCACTAACGCTAGAAAAATGCTGTACTCCCACATGCTGATCGCGAAAGGCGGTTAAAACTTTTTTGAGATTTTGCTTGACCTGAGCGTCAATTTTAGAAAAAATCGGTATTAGTGCTTTTTCTGCTTCTGATAGCAGACGATCAGTTTTCATGATTTATAAGGATTTATAAGGCAGTCCTGAGATTTATGTTTCAGTCGTCAATCGAGTAATGCTTTTGCAGTTTATCTCAGTAATGGCATATTCTGACTAAATAATTCAGCATGAATTTCCTTACTTAATATTTTGAGCATGAAAACCAACAGCAGATTTGATTATATTTGTTGTTTCGCAAGTGCTACTTAATAGGTGATGTATGAAATTACACCATTTAATAGATGATGTATGAGATTACACCATCAATAATTACATAGAGTTGAGATTTAGGTTTATCAATGACAGTTGCGACATCCGAAAAAATCCCTCCTGCTTGGGGAACAATTATTTACTTGGCAATAATTCACTTTGTAGCTTTATTTGCCATATTTCCCCGTAATTTCAGCTGGGGTGCGCTGGAGGTAGCATTTATTCTGTATGTAATCACCGCAGGATTCGGGATTACCTTGGGATTTCATCGCCTCGTATCCCATCGTAGCTATCAAGTTCCTCGGCTGCTGGAATATTGCTTAATCTTTTGCGGTACTTTAGCTGGTCAGGGAGGACCCTTAGATTGGATTGGACTACATCGGATTCATCATCAATATTCCGATTTAGAATCCGATCCTCATAATTCGTTGAAAGGCTTTTTTTGGAGTCATCTTGGCTGGATGCTATGTCAAAATCCTGCCAATGCCAAAATTGCTCGTTATACCAAAGATATCTCAGGCGATCGCTTTTATCAATTTTGTCAATACGGGATGATTCCCATCCAGCTTATTTTAGCGGGAAGTTTATATTATTTTGGCGGTCTACCCTGGGTAATTTGGGGAGTTTTTGTCCGACTGGTCGTAGTGTTTCACTGTACTTGGTTTGTCAATAGCGCCACTCATAAATTTGGCTATAAAAGCTATGAATCCCACGACACATCTCTCAATTGTTGGTGGGTAGCACTGCTTACTTTTGGTGAAGGTTGGCACAATAATCATCATGCTTTTCAATATTCTGCTCGCCATGGTCTAGAGTGGTGGGAAATTGACCTGACTTGGATGATGATTAAAACTTTATCTTTTTTGGGACTGGCGACGAACGTTAAACTACCACCCAACAAAGCCAAAGGAGTAACTAGTTAATTACTAATGTTACGCACACTTGTTACTTGGGATTTAGGGATTTAGGGAAAGTAAAGTTGATTTGTGATTCCCATATTCCCTTATCCTCAATCTATGACAATCTTGGCTGTTGAATTAAATTCAACAGTTTAAGCCTCCTGCATAACGGATTGTTCAATTTTCTCCTCAACTAAATCTGCGGATTCAGAAATTGAATTGGCTTTAGCTAAGCGGTCGTACCACTGGCGATAGCGTAGAGATAAAATATCAGCTTTTACCGTACAGTTCCAATCTCCATAGCCTTGTTCGTGCCATTCTTTTTGTAGCTTAAATATCGGAAAGTCTTCCTCAAAAATTTGGCTAGCTTTGCGTTTAAGTCCAAAGTTGACTAGAGGATTCCAGGTCAACCAGTTGCGACATTCAAAGACAAATAATCGTGTCTTGTTCTCTGCTATCGGTACGAAATAATCACTGGCGATTAGTTTCCAACCTGGTTTGGGTTGAATCAAAACTTTTACCAAACAAGAAGGCTCAAAAGAATAGACAAAATCATTATATTCTTCGCCATCAGGATTTTTAACTCGCATACTCATGCCATGTTCGTATTTAATTAAATCGACATCGAGAGGGCGAAGGTAATCACGCTGCTCTTTTTTAGCAATAGTATTGGTATGAATAAAAGGAAAGTGAGCAAAATCTAAACCCCCTGCAATCATAATTTTGTGGGAGACATCAAGCTCTTTGACAATAAGTTCATGTCTCCAACCTGGTTCGGTCGATCCTTCCGGTAGACGTAAGGGTGTGATCGAACCAGGATCGC
>JBDKJC010000514.1:0-3710 GCA_039796815.1 Cyanobacteriota bacterium
TCCATGAGGAATGTATTAGTTACTAGGCTAGACTTTTCCTTAACTTTGTCAGCACCTCCTAAAGTAATAAGTTTTGCTCCACCTAAAGATGGATTTTCGCTCTTAATTACCTTTTTATTACTAACTACTTACAGATTCTCTTAAACGACGAATGCGATCGCTATAGCTGCGCATTATTTCTAAGGCAAACATGGGAGTCTGTTGTACGGCGAAAAGAAAGTTTTTACGTTCCATAATGGCTAACTTGCAATCGGTTTTGGCGATCGCTGTTGAAGCCCGTTTACTATCAGCATGAACTAATGCACCCTCGCCAAAGATATCACCGTGATAGATTGTCTCTAATACCTGTCCATTCACCGAAATTTCGACTGACCCTTCTAAAATGCCGTACATAACGCTACCAGAATCATTGGAGGCAAATATTATTTCTCCAGCGCTAAAGCATTGAGGCTCTGGAGATGTTTGAAAGATTTCTACGGTTTTTACTGGCGATAGCATTTAATCTAACCTCTACTAATAATATTTTTGATAGTGCTGCTCACTCAGTCATAAATACATTCCTGACACCTTGGAGTAGACACGATCTTGAGTAAATATTAGATTAACAGATGATTAAGACAAAGTTATCAGCTTAAGTGCAAAAAATATACAACGGAGTAACCTAACAGCAAAATTCAACGATTATTGGGCAAATCTCTTTCTGTTTTTAACCATCTGCTTTGGGGTTTGACTAAAAAATTGAGATAGATGGGAATTTTACCCAAAATATAGAAGGGAATGGCAATTAGATTTTTTAGAGGCAGATCGGCACGTCCAAACTTGACCCAGGATAATAATACACCTGTAAGCAACAAGCCACCCGCAATAGTAACAATAACTGCGGGCAAGATCGAGATAGCCGTGAAGATGGTAACTAACCAAAAAACTATCATACTTGCCATCCAAACCATAACTAGCAAGGATAATGGAGGAATCAAAATATCCAAAGCTAAGATTAAAGCACTTAATTTTTTTGTTTGAAAAAATGCTTTAAGCAATTTAGGTACTTCTACTCCAATCATTTCCAAGTGTCCATGTTCCCAGCGCGATCGCTGAGAGAAAGCGTCTCGATCTTTCATCAGACGACCCATAACTAAAGTATTGGCACAAAATATAGGAGTCGCTCCAGCTAAAGCTAAGTCAACCGTGAGCTGCATATCATCAGTAGTTTTACTACCTGCTAAAGAAACTTTATTAATCAATGACCAGGGAAACGCCATCCCCGAACCTGTTAGAAGGCTATGGCAACCCAAGCGATTTAAACCCAATAACCGTACTTGATTTTTTACTTTAATCGAGAACATTGAAACTCGGTCTTTCAGACTAGGATTATCGGGTTGCTCCATTAAATAGATCGCTTGTACTGGTCTACCTGTGGCGATCGCACTACTCGTAATATTTTTAATCGTATCGGGTTTAACAATACAGTCTCCATCAAGAATCACTAATACTTCAGGATTAATCTGGTTTTTCAACATATATTTAACTGCATAATCCAGGGCATATCCCTTACCTCGATCTGTTTGATGCTCGCGTTCTAACACCTCTACACTTGTACTTCTAGCCAACTCAGCAGTATTGTCGTGACAATTATCAGCAATGACAATCACTCGATCTTGTTCGGTTAACTGAGTTTGCAAGACCTGAATGACATTAACAATTTGTTCTGCTTCATTATGAGCAGGAATTAAAATTGTGGTTCTGGGTTGTGATACGTTTGAAACCCCTTGAGGATTAACATTTTCTAGGTTAAAGCCAAAAGAAGCGGAAATAAATGCTGCTAAACATTCGATGAAAAACATCAAACAGGGAATCGAGACTATAATTCCGAGCGTCAAAAAAATAAAGTCAACTATAGTGTTAAATTCCATCTTAGTGAGTTTAATAATTTCCAATCGTGGTTATTTTAGTAATACTATACTAGTCGTTAATAGTATCTATGATTTTTCTGGGTAACTCATAAAAATTATGCTAAATTTAACTACAATTATCTAGGTGACATTACGCAAAGAATACGAAAAATTAATGATGACAATCATCGAGCAATAGCTTAGTGACGAAAACCAAACAATATTCCCATTAATCTACTATCTACTACCTACTACCCATTACCTACTACCCGATCTGCTTCACCATAATGTCAATTACTAATTATCTCTAAAAGTAAGTAAAACTTTCTAGATAAAATATTTAATTAACTCGAAAGTAAGTAAAGGGCAAAGCCCTAGCTAATAGCTGATAGCTGATAGCTGATAGCTGATAGCTTTTTAAAGTAAAACTGTAATTGAAATTATTATTGCAATTAAAATCTAAATTAATATGCTTGTTTCTATCTGTATTATTACTTTTAAGCGACCTGAAGGCTTAAAAAGACTACTTAAGGCAATTAATAATTTAACTTTTACTAAAATCGAATGTCCTGCGATAGAAGTAATAGTTGTAGACAATGACACAGAAAATGTGGCAAAACAAGTTTGTCAGTCTATAGAAGCAGACTTTCTTTGGTCTTTAAAATACGCTACACAGCCACAAAGAGGTATTACTTATGCCCGCAATAAATCTATTAGCTTGGCGAGTAAGTCAGCCGATTTTGTGGCAATTATTGATGACGATGAAACTCCAGAGGCATCTTGGCTGGAAGAATTATTGCTAACTCAAAAAAAATATGAGGCGGATGTTGTAACAGGACCAATCATTCCCCGCTTTCTAGAAGACGATGTTCCCAATTGGATTAAACAAGGACGTTTGTTTGAGACTTCTCGTTATCAGACTGGAGCATTACGTCATGTAGCCTTTACTAATAATGTCATGATCAAAGGTGAAATCATCCGTCAGTATGAACCTGTATTTGACAACCGTTTTGCGATGACAGGGGGGGAAGATTCACATTTCTTTTTAAGTTTAGATGAAGCTGGCTACAAAATTATTTGGGCAGATGAAGCGATCGCTTATGAATGGATTCCCGCTTCTCGGACTAATTTAAAATGGATTCTAAACCGTGGATTTCGGACTTGGGGTACTCATAGCTTGGTAGAAAAAGAGCTATATCCTTCGTTCCAGGTTCTGTTAGTCAGGATGATTAAAGGGTTAGGTTTAATTTTACTGGGTATTTTAAGCTTTATTCCTGCTTCAGTGATGGGTAAAGCAGAAGTTGCTAAAGCTTTACTATTGATTTATCGTGGTGCGGGAACTTTTGCTGGTTTACTTGGGGTAGATTATGAAGAATACAAGACAGTTCATACTGATTTAGGCGTTAATAAGCAGTAGGGTTGCAAATTTATAATTAAGTGAGGAAATTTGCGGTAAATTTATTGATGTCTATTCGCTTCCAATCAGGACAATATCTTGAACAATTCTTGTTTTGAACAATTTGCCCCCATTGCTGCGATCGCCACTAATCAACAAGCAGCTCAAGTAATCACCAGCTTAACTCAAGACCCAAATGTTACCCTATGGTTGCCTAGTTCGTTGGAATCTCCTGGCGATGCTCTACAGTACGATCGGTATGATAGTTCTCTTAAAGAGCATCTGGCTTTAATTTGGTCACAGCATCAAGCTTTTGTATTCTGTCTGGCTGCTGGTGCAGTTGTACGGTTAATTGCGCCCCTTTTGCAAGACAAGGCTCAAGATCCTGCGGTGGTGGTAATAGATGCTCAAGGAGATTATGTTAT
>JBDKJC010000515.1:0-3704 GCA_039796815.1 Cyanobacteriota bacterium
CAGTCCATTGCCGACCAACTAGGTTTGGGAAATATATTCAGCGGAGTTCTCGACTTTTTTGCAGGTATTGAAAAAGCTAACGATCGCACTCTTGATGTCCAAACCCCTGACTGGAATGTTGTCAAAGATACAATCGATGCTAACGACACCAGAGCCAAAGAACTAGGTAGGCAAATAGAAGATAGAACCACTGATAGTTGGCTCATTAACCAAGATGAATCAGAAGAGGTTCAGCGCACCTTAATTCAAGCTGCCATATCGACTAGTACTACTTCAACTAAAGCACAAGAGACTGCTGCGGGAACTCTAGTTGAAATTGAAGCTGTTCTGCAAAAAAGTGGGGCTTTATCTAAAGACTCAGCTGAAACTGATGTATCTCAACAGATTCTGCAAAATATGTCAGAGCAGACAGGCATTAACACCCAATTGTTGGGAGTAATCGCCTCTCAAAATGTTCAGTCCCAAAAAGATCGAGCTTTTTCAGTCAGCCTCCAAATCCAGGCTGCCAGACAAAATTCAATTGCCAATACTCGCGCCCGTCGTGAAGCTTCTGTCGCTAATGACTTAGGGATCTCCGCTTGGGGAGCAGTTTCTACACCAATCTTTCTCTATGAGAAAACACCCTAAATCATGGAACTACTCGAAGCCTTAACTAACATCACTACATTTGCCGAGATACCCGACTATGGTGTAAATCATGCTTTGGATATCCTGCAAAACTATAGCTATATCTCTAACAAATTAGGGGAATCATTCCAAACTCTTTGGGACGGCATTATTTTTAACATTGAATCTTCTTACTGGAGAGCAGTAATCTCAGGAGCATTAGACTTTGCTTTATTAGGAATATTCTTATTTGCCTGGAACGGTTTTAAGAGTGAAAACGATAATCGTCAAAAGCTAATTGTTGAGGGTTTTGCGATGATTACAATTCTGGGCATTCTCTTAGGAGGCAACGGTTTTTTTACCAGCCAAATTTTAGCTGTTACCCATTCTTTTGACGTTAATCTCAATCGAACTTTAGCTAAAACCCAAGTGCTAGACCTGAGCATAGCAGATGCCCTAAAAGATATCGCCCTCAGTCAAGCATCTCAGGATCAGGTCAACAAGCTTTTAGCCGAATGTCAGGTACTTCAGGCGAATGAATCATTAGCCTGTTTAGAAAAGCAAATTCCCGAGATTGAAGAAATTGTCAAACAAGCAGAGCTTCAAGACCCGATCGCCAATAGTCCCGCTGGAAAGTATGCCAGAGGTGTTTTGGACTATCTAAAAGAGTTGGCGAGTAATACTGCTTCAGGAAACGGGTTAAAAGCTGCTTCTTTAGCAGTCAATAACCTATTTTTTGGCAACCCAATCATCATGGGCGCTATCAAACTAGTATTCGGTGGGATACAGCTAGCCTTTAACTTTGCTCTAGAAACAGCCAGTATCCTCCATGCACTGCTTCTACCTTTAGTAATCTCGACTATTTTTACCCCTTTAGGTTCAAAATACACCGAAACATGGATACAAGGCTACGTCCAGATCGTATCTATCAAATTTCTCTATATTGCCCTAATCGGCTTAACAGCACAAGCGATTGTTGTCTCCCAAGCTCAGTTTGCCACGGGTATTGCCTTTTTGATCTTTAGTTCCGTTATGGGTCCCATGGTCGCTTTTTTGATGGCAAAAGGAGGAGGAGCGAACTTAGCCAAGTTTATTGCTAGTAGCACCACCTCAGCCCTATCCAACACGGTTCAAGGCGCGACTACCCTGGCAACAGGAGGAGCTGGAGGAATCGGGTCATTAGTGGGCAAAGGTCTATTTAAAGCTGGTAGTAAGGGACTCGCCCGCCGAACTACCCAACGTAGCAGATAAACGGGCTTCGCCCTAGCTCTAAGCCATAAGCTTTAAGCTTTAAGCTTCAATATTAACTAAAGGCTTATAGCTTATAGCTTACAGCTTTCGCTCAAGTCAACACAAATTATTAACCATGAACAATATAAAAACTAAACTTACCCAGACGAGCAATCAAAGAGTCGTTTTATTCCAGTTAATCTGCTTAGTCATGCTGCTCTTTAACACCATGATTTCCTGCTCTAATAGCAGCAAAATCAGCAAAGTAAACAAAAAGCAGATTATTGGCATCCAATTAGCAGACGGTCAAGTGGTCAATGCGCAAACCACTAAGGTAAACGATCGCACTGATGAAACTATTTATAGCTTTGTCGAAAAGTGGATGTACCTGTCCTTCAACTGGTTAGCTAGTGACCCCGAGGTAGAGGTAGAAAAAGTCAAATCCAAAGTGCCAGGTAACGTCTACGCTTCTACTCTTGGGATTACGACCAATAATGACTTTCGTAACTCTTACATTAAAGAATTTTCAGAGTTAATCGGCAAAGCTACTCAAAACCAGGGATTGATTCAGTCTGCCATTAACATTGACTATATTTCCCCAAAGCCTACCAAAATCAAAGACGGGGTGTGGGAAGTCACAGTACTCTCTACCTGGATCGGTCTCGATCCAACTAGTGGAAAAGAAGTATTTCAAATCCCTGTCAATAAAAAACTCCGCTTAAAAGCGATACCCATTGCAGGCAAACCTACTTTTCAAACTCCAGAAAATAACTCTCAACTACAAACCATCGTTAACGAAATCAACCAATACGGACTACAAATCATTTCCATTGAAAGCTATGACCCACAATAATAATCCATCCAACCAACTCATTGAAGATGTTCCACCAAGCGGAATTGATGCCTACGTTCGTGGCAGCGTCACTGACTACACTCCCGAACCCGTATCGGTAATCGATACTGGTTCAACACCTCTTCAAAGTCCAACTGTTCGAGATATAGTAGCCCAAAGAGAAGATAATCCTTTCCTTCGCCTAGCTGTAATTGCTGGCGTAATGGGTATTATTGCAGCCTTTTTGTGGATTATCTTTGCTATCTTGAGTCCCAAAGCTCCTGAAGTAGCCAAAGAAACACCAATAGAAGAGAAGGCAGAAGCAACAGTAGAACCTGATTATCAGGCTAAACTAGCTTTTCGCGACCAGTTCCATTCTTTAGAGGCAAAAACTGAAGCAGTAGAACCCGAAATTAATGCCGCAGAACTTCCTCCTGCTGTCACTCCCCCCCCTTTACCTACACCATCTCAACCCGTTCCTCAAGCGCAAACAGTAGCTCGTCCTATTCCTCGTCCAGCACCTCCTCTTCCTACTCCATCTATTTCCAGAGCAGTTCTGCGGGCAAAACCAGAGTTGAAAACAACTTCTAAAACAACTTCTCGTGTAGACCCTCAAGAGCAGTGGCAAACTATAGCTAATTTTGGTACTGGAGTCTCTTCGCGATCGCTTGTTTCGAGTACAAAATCTCAATCTATTGCCAACCGTCGAGATCCTCTTGCCCCCGTTAATCCCGCTTCTAAACCAACCGTTTTATTGGCTAGCAATAACAGTCTATCTCAGGGAGAATTAGGAATTTTGAATCGTCAAAAGCAGGCAAGTTTTCCCCTAGCAGATCGACCAGTCATGTTAAATCGAGCCATTACGAAGGGAAAAATCGAACTACCCCTAGTTTGGGATAGTTCCCTAGCAAGCGAACAACAACAGTCAAATCAAATCACAGTGGTTTTAGAAGAACCAATTTACGATTTGAATGGAGATCTTGTTTTTGATTCAAACTCAGTGGCAATTCTCCAAGTTGATTCGATCAACGAGTCT
>JBDKJC010000516.1:0-3701 GCA_039796815.1 Cyanobacteriota bacterium
GTAAACCAACACGATGAGCAAAATAATAATATCTTTCAAGGTGGTTTTCTGGGTTTAGACAATATCGGTGTCTTCAATCGTGATGGTGACATACCAACAGGGGGAGAATTATCTCAGTCTGATGGCACTAGCTGGATGGCAATGTATTGTTTAGATCTATTAACTATTGCTTTGGAGTTAGCCCAAGATAATGATATCTACGAAGATATCGCCAGTAAATTCTTTGAACACTTTCTCTATATCGTTGATGCTATGAACCACATGGGTTCAGAAGGTTCAGCTCTTTGGAATGACGAAGATGGTTTCTATTATGATGTGCTGCATCTACCCAATGGTGAAAATTTCGATCTTAAAGTGCGATCGCTTGTCGGTTTAATTCCTCTGTTTGCGGTGACTACTATCGAGCAAAAAATTCTGGATAAATTACCAGGATTGAATGGCAGAATGCAATGGTTTGTCAATAAACGCCCTCAACTTAGTCGTAATCTTGCCTGTATGGAAGGATGCGAGCATAATACTCGCCGTTTACTCGCAGTGGTTAACGAAGATCGCCTACGTTTATTATTAAACAAAATGCTCGATGAAACAGAATTCCTCAGTGACTATGGTATTCGTTCTGTTTCTAAATATCATCAAGAACATCCCTACACTTTTAAAACTGAGGATCAAACCTATAATATTAGCTACGAAGCGGCTGAATCTCAGGGTAAAATGTTTGGCGGTAATTCCAACTGGCGCGGACCAATTTGGTTCCCGCTCAATTATTTATTAATAGAATCTTTGCAAAAATTTGATTATTATTACGATGGTAATTTCCAAGTCGAATGTCCCACTGGCTCGGGTAACATGATGACTTTATGGGAAGTATCTTTGGAATTAGAAAGACGTTTAATTAACATTTTTATCCCCAAAGATAATGGAGCGAGGCCAGTTTTTGGCGATCTGGATAAATTTCATCATCATGAGCATTGGCAAGATTTATTGCTATTTTATGAATATTTTAATGGCGATAATGGTGCAGGTTTAGGGGCATCACACCAGACGGGGTGGACGGGTTTGGTGGCAAAATTGATTATGCAACGAAGTAAATATAATGAAAAACGATAATAGTTAATAAGAAGATGAATGTCGAAAATAATCAACAATCACTCAAGCGAGATGATGTATTGGCATTGTTAAACGCTTATCGACCCTTACTTTTACAGTTCAAAGTATAGAAAAAACCTTCAACCCTCATTCTAACTATCTATTTCTTGTGTTTGGTGATTACTGCAATTCGTTTGCGGATATTACTACATTCGATAGAGTAAAGGTCTCTTAAGGTTTGTTTACAATAGAAAATAACGAACAAAAGAAGAGATAAGGAAGAAAATAATGGATAGATTAGAGAATAGCCTATCAATGGAGCAAGAATTGAGTCATAGAATATTTGGCGATCGCGTACAGCAATTGTCTCAATCTGAAGCTCAAGAACTATTGATCCAGATGCATAAACAAATGATGTATAAAGACAACATTTACAAAGAAATGTTTCTGAATCAGGAAAAAGATATTGTTGATGCCTTATTTGGCGCAGGTAGATAGATATCAGTAGCAATCTCTAGTTTTTATGGCTAAAGGAGGATGTAGACCAGCCTAGAAAACTGATAAACCTGTAAACAACGAGAAATTCGGTGCAGAAATTGAGCATGAAGGGTTTAAAAGAGAAAAATGTTTTGGTGACGGGGGCGACTTCGGGTATTGGGCAGGCGATCGCAGTTGGCTTTGCTGCTGAAGGTTCTAATGTGGCTTTAAACTATCGTGGCGAGATCGGCAAGCTTGACGATACCAAGGAGTTAATTACTAAAGCTAGTGGGCAGGAGAATAGTCATCGTGGTCAAGTAATATCAGTTCCAGGCGATATATCTGAAGAAGCAGATATAGTGCAGATGTGCAGCCAAGTTGTTGAACAGTTAGGTAGTCTGGACATTTTAATCAATAATGCAGGTATTCAAACTACTTCCCCCTCCCATGAATTATCAACTGCTGATTTCGATCGGGTAATGCAGGTTAACTTGCGGGGTGCTTATCTTTGTGCCAGAGAAGCCTTAAAACATTTTATGCAGCGGGGTGATGGTGGCATCATTATCAATATTTCCAGCGTCCATGAGATTATCCCTAGACCAACCTACATTAGTTATTCGATGAGTAAGGGAGCTATGGAAAACATGACTAAAACATTAGCTTTAGAATATGCACCTCAAGGTATTCGAGTAAATGCGATCGCCCCTGGGGCAACGGCGACACCAATTAATAGCTGGACGGATAACCCTCAAAAACTCCAAGAAGTCGAAAGTCATATTCCGTTGGGACGAGTGGGAACTTCGGCAGAAATAGCAGCAATCACGGCTTTTTTGGCTTCTGATGATGCCTCATATATAACTGGTCAAACCTGGTTTGTTGACGGGGGTCTAACTCTCTATGCAGATTTTCTGAAACCTTGGTCGGCAGGAGAAGAATAGACCTTTAAGCGCGGAAACGAAATTAATTAATCAAACATTAGAACATTAACCCAAAATCATAAATTAAAGCGTAATCATGGCTAACAATTCCAACAACACAGTCCGAGACTATCTAAAAGAAATTGGTCGTACTCCTTTGTTAAAAGCAGAAGAGGAAGTCAAATATGCAAATCAAATTCAGGCGATGTTGCCTCTATTGGATAAAGCAGACTTAACTCCAGAAGAGCAACGAATCATCCATCAAGGACAAATTGCTAAACAAAAGATGGTTGAAGCAAACCTGCGTTTAGTGGTGTCTGTTGCCAAGAAATATCAAAACCGTGGCTTATCAATGCTGGATCTGATTCAAGAAGGTAGTATTGGTTTAATGAGAGCGACTGAAAAATTTGATGCGGGCAAAGGTTATAAGTTCTCAACCTATAGCTACTGGTGGATCAGACAAGCCATGACTAGAGCGATCGCCAATTATGCTCGAACAATTCGCTTACCAATTCATATTACTCAAGACTTAAATAAAATTAAAAAAGTCACTCGTCAACTATCTCAACAGTTGGGTAGAAAACCAACCGATCGCGAGATTGCTACAGAGTTAGATATGGATCTAGATAAGTTAAGAGCTTTGGCACAGTCAGCGAGAATTACTAAACCCAAAAGTCTTAATGTGACTATTGATGAAAATCAAACTGAGTTAGGGCAAATTTTAGCTGACGATTCGGATTCTCCAGCAGATTTTGTCTCCAGCCAAGAAACTCGCGCTCATATTCAAAATCTCTTACATACTCTCTCCCCTAAACAGCGAGATGTAATTACCCTGCGCTATGGGTTAAATGACGGCAAAACCATGACCTACGAGCAGATTGGTGATGTTTGTGGTGTCAGCAGAGAAAGAGTCAGACAAATTAAAAACAAAGCGATGAAGCTGCTTAAGCAACGAGCGATCGAGTATTCTAGTTTAGCAGGATAGGAAGTTCAGCACCAAGCTTGACTATTTATTCTAAGCTTTAAGCTCTAACCTGACCGAAGGGAATCCTTTAGGACTAAGCCTTGGAATTAAATACTTTCGTCTATTATGGACGACGCGAAGCTATACGGCACGTCGTCCTTTATCAATAAGCAAGAAGAAATAATTACCTAAAAATTTTTTACAATCCTCTTTTTTTAAGGAGAGGTAATTGCTTGCTGTTCATTTGCGAAGCTTAT